>PGXP01000177.1 GCA_002839205.1 Spirochaetae bacterium HGW-Spirochaetae-9 | reverse complement strand
GCTCTTCCGATCTCTGGGTGGAACGCGCCGAAGATACGCCTCCGTCGGCGACATCATCGTCGTGGCCGTCAAATCAGCCCTTCCCAATTCTTCCATAAAGAAGGGCACGATCGAAAAGGCCGTTATTGTTCGGACGCATAAAGAATACAGGCGTCCTGATGGAACGTATATTCGTTTCGACGACAACGCGTGCGTCGTCATCGATGCGAACAAAAATCCGAAAGGCAAACGCATCTTCGGACCGGTTGCCCGAGAGCTCAGGGAGAAGGATTACATGAAAATCATCTCTTTGGCTCCCGAGGTCCTGTAAGGAGAGGATATGGCCGAAATAAAGTACAAGCTCCGGAAAGAGGACCTTGTCCAGGTCATAGCCGGCAAGGACAAGGGCAAGCAGGGCAAGATTCTCAAGATCGACCGCGAAAAGGGCAGGGTCATCGTGGCTGGGGTCAATATGATCAAGAAAGCCATGAAGAAAAAGACTCAGCAGGATCGCGGCGGCATTGTGGAGCTTGAAGCTTCGCTTCACATCTCCAATGTCATGATCCTGTGCAAGAAGTGCGGACCCGTAAAAATCGGATACAAACTCGACGGCGACGCCAAGAAAAGGGTGTGCCGGAAGTGCGGGGAGGTGCTCTGATGGCTGAAGATAAAGACAAGGCTGAAGCTTTGGCCAAGGCCAAAGCCGAGGGCAAGGCCAAGGCGGAAGCCAAGGCCAAGGCGAAAGCCGAGCCCAAAGCCAAGGCTGAGCCCAAGTCGGCCGAAAAGGCCACGCCGCCCCGTCTCAAGAAGATCTATCGCGAGCAGGTAGCTCCCGCGCTTTTCAAGGAACTAGGCTATGAGTCATTCATGCAGGTTCCAAGGCTGGTGAAGGTTATCGTCTCGATGGGTGTCGGAGAAGCCAAGGAGAACAAGAAAATCCTGGACGCAGCCGTCGCTGATCTCGAGATAATCACTGGTCAGCATGCCGTGAAGACGAAGGCCAAGAAAGCCATCGCCAACTTCAAGATCAGGCAGGGCCAGGAAATCGGTTGCCGCGTCACCCTCAGGGGTGCCTACATGTGGGAGTTTCTCGACAGACTCATGAATGTCGCCCTTCCGCGAGTTAAGGACTTCAGGGGAGTCAATGCGAATGCGTTCGATGGACATGGAAACTATTCGCTCGGACTGAACGAGCAGATTATTTTCCCGGAAATCGACTTTGACAAAATCGAAAAGGTGATGGGGCTCAACATCGCGATCGTAACGACCGCGAAGACCGACAGAGAGGCGAAAGCTCTCCTCGGCATGTTGGGCATGCCCTTCAGAAAGTAAGGAAGGCGTACATGGCTCGTAAGGCGATGATTCTTAAGGCTGAAAAGAAGCCGAAGTATATGACCCGCTTGGTTCGACGCTGCAACATCTGCGGGAGGGCGAGGGGTTATATGAGAAAATTCGACATGTGCCGAATCTGCTTCAGGAAGCTGGCTTCCGAAGGCAAGATTCCCGGCGTGACGAAGTCGAGCTGGTAGGAGGTAGCGATGAGCGTTTCTGATCCCATCGCGGATATGCTGACAAAAATCCGCAACGCAAGTGCCGCCCGTCACGAGAAGGTCGATATCATGGCCTCCAAGCTCAAGCTTGAAATCGTCAAAATTCTCAAGACTGAAGGGTACATCAAAAATTTCAAGAAGATCCAGGCAGACGGCTTCAACATTATCAGGATATTCCTGAAGTACGACGAGGGTAACGACCCCGTCCTGCATGGCATGGACAAGGTGTCCAAGCCCGGTAGGCGCGTCTACTCCGGCTACAAGGAACTTCCGCGCGTCTTCAATGGGTACGGCACCCTGATAATTTCCACCTCTGACGGAATTATCACCGGAAGAAAAGCCGTCGAAAAGCAGATGGGCGGTGAGCTTATCTGCACGGTCTGGTAATTCGAGGGGAACAGCTATGTCGAGAATCGGAATACGGCCGGTCCAGATACCACAGGGAGTGAAAGTCAATATCACTCCTACAATGGTGTCGGTAGAGGGGCCGAAGGGAAAACTTTCTCAGGTGTATCTTCCTGAAGTCGATATCGTCATCACGGATGGCGCCGTCCATGTGTCGAGGAAGAGCGATTCCAAGCAGGCTAAGGCTTGCCATGGGCTCTATCGCAATCTCGTCAACAATATGGTGATTGGCGTTTCCGAGGGCTTCAAGAAAGCTCTCATCGTGAATGGCGTCGGCTACCGTGCCGAAGTGCAGGGCAATTTCCTCGTCATGAGCCTGGGCTTTTCGAGCGATTTCACGGTCGTGATCCCTCAGGGTCTCACCGTGGCGATCGAAGCCAACGGCCAGAAGGTGCTCATTTCGGGTGCCGACCGCGAACTCCTCGGCAAATTTGCCAGCGAAGTGCGGTCCCTCAGGAAACCCGAGCCATACAAGGGCAAGGGCATCAGGTACGATGACGAGAAGATTCGCAGGAAGGTCGGAAAGACCGGTGTGAAGTGAGGCGCGAAAACATATGAGCGTAAAAGAACTTGACGACAAATTCAGAAAGCATGCCAAGCGCAAGGTATCGATTCGGAAGTCCATTTCCGGCACGACGGAACGTCCGAGGATGACCGTGTTCAAGTCGAACGTCCACATGTATGTGCAGGTTATTGACGACTCCGTCGGAAATACGCTTGCAAGCGCATCCACTGTCGAGAAGTCCCTCAAGGAGATCGCGAGGAACATCGAAGGCGGCGGCAAACTGGGCGAGGAGATCGGCAAGAGGCTCCTTGAGAAAGGAATCACGACTGTCGTCTTCGACAGGAATGGTTACAAGTATCATGGGATCATCAAGGCGATTGCCGATGGCGCCCGCAAAGCCGGGATTACATTCTAGGGGGCTTCCGTGGACAGAAACAGAAGAGAAGACTCGCAGCCACGCGATAATTTTACAGAGAAGTTGGTTCAGCTGAACCGGACGGCCAAGGTCGTCAAGGGCGGCCGCCGCTTTTCGTTTTCGGCGCTCACCGTGGTTGGTGATCACCAGGGCAATGTAGGCTTCGGCTTCGGAAAGGCCAATGACGTCACGGAAGCGATTCGCAAGTCCGTCGACAAGGCCAAACGAGCCATCGTCCATGTGCCCGTCAAGAACGGCACCCTTCCCCACGAGATCGTGGGAAGGTACAAGGCTACCGAAGTGCTCATCAAACCGGCCGTCTCGGGCTCGGGCGTCATCGCTGGCGGCCCCGTGCGCGCCATCATGGAAGCCGCGGGCTACACCGATGTCATTTCCAAGTGCATCGGCTCGAGGAATTCGATGAATATTGTCCGCGCCGTATTCGACGGGGCGGGAAAGCTGCTCGACGCGAAGACCGTGGCCAAGAACCGCGGGAAATCGATCAAGGATCTGTGGGGCTGATATGGCAAAGATACAAATTACCCTTGTTCGAAGCACAATCCATCAGAAGCCGGTGATGAGGGCAACCGTGAGGTGCCTCGGCCTGCGGAAGATCGGCTCTTCGAACACATTGGAAGCGACGCCTGCCATACTTGGCATGGTCAATACGGTACAGCATCTCGTTTCGGCCAAGGAGGTTGAGTGATGTCCGATTATCAGCTCCACGCGCCGGAAGGTGCCAACAAGAAGAAGCGGATCGTCGGTCGAGGCCAGGGTTCTGGACTCGGCACCACGGCCGGCCGCGGCAACAAAGGACAGCAGTCCCGTTCCGGTGGCAAGACTTATGTAGGTTTTGAAGGTGGACAGATGCCCCTCTATCGGCGAATCGCCAAGCGGGGATTTTCCAATTACTGGTTCCGCAAGGACTACGAAGTCTTCAATCTCGCTGATATCGAGATCAAATATCAGGATGGTGAAACGGTCAACAAGGAAACCCTTATTCTCAAGGGTCTTCTCAAGAAAGCTTCAGCCCTGGTAAAGGTTCTTGGTGACGGCGATCTTACCAAAAAGCTCACGGTTTCTGTGGACAAGGTTTCTGCTTCTGCGAAGGAGAAAATCGAAAAAGC
>PGXP01000176.1:4090-5584 GCA_002839205.1 Spirochaetae bacterium HGW-Spirochaetae-9 | reverse complement strand
CCCGGAGAAAAATCGCCTCAAGGTGATGGTGGGCATATTTGGCCGTTCCACGCCCGTAGAGGTCGACATGACCCAGGTTGAAAAGGTTTGAAGCAGCGATCGGGGCGCTGAATGCGCTGCCCGATCATGGAGTTCTTTTAAAAGCGGCCGTAACGGATACCCCACAGGGTTTTCGTTTACGACTTCTCAGATAAGGGGTTTTTACTCCGTACGATGGGAGTTCTCCCGAAAAGGGGGAACGCTACCCCGGGCGCCTTGAGCGGCCGGGTACACCACAAAAGGAGAGCGGCTATGGCCAAGAAGAAGATTACTGCGATCGTCAAGTTGCAGTGCCCCGCCGGCAAGGCGACACCAGCTCCGCCCGTTGGTCCTGCACTGGGCCCGCACGGCGTTTCTGCGCCGATGTTCTGCACGCAGTTCAACGAGCGCACGAAGGGGATGGAGCCTGGACTCATAATTCCAGCTATCATCACCGTTTACCAGGACAAGACCTTCACGTTTATCCTGAAGACTCCCCCCGCCAGCGTCCTCATCAAGAAAGCATGCGGCATCGAAAAAGGCTCTGCAATTCCCCAGAAGGACAAGGTTGCCAAGCTCACGCTTGAAAAGCTCGAGGGTATAGCGAAGCAGAAGATGCCTGACCTCAACGCCAACGATATCGGCGCGGCTATGCGCGTCATCGCCGGCACTGCCCGTTCCATGGGCGTAGAGACGGAGCTGAGAAAATGAAGCACGGAAAGAAATATCTCGAAGCAGCGAAAAAAGTCGATCGCGCCCAGGAATACGACCTGGCCGCCGCCTGTGCCCTCGTAAAAGAGGTCAAGGTCGCCAAGTTCGACGAAACGGTTGAAATCCACGTCAGGCTCAACCTCAAGAAGAGCCAGTCTGTGCGCGACACCGTCGTTCTCCCCAATCAGTTCCGCGGAGAAAAGAAGGTCCTTGTGTTCTGCAAGCCCGAGCGCGTCAAGGAAGCCCTGGAGTTCGGGGCAGCCTACGCCGGCGAAGCTGAGCTTATCGAAAAGATCAAGGGCGGATGGACGGAGTTCGATGTCGCCGTCGCCACCCCAGACATGATGAAGGACGTCGGCAAGCTGGGTATGGTGCTGGGCCGTAAGGGACTCATGCCCAATCCCAAGACGGGCACCGTCACCAACGACCTCAAGTCGGCTCTCGCCGAGCTCAAGAAAGGCCGGACGGAGTTCAGGTCGGACAAGACCAACATCATCCACCTTGCTATCGGAAAGGCTTCCATGGAAGCCGGACAGATAGCCGAGAACGTCACTGCCCTCATCGATGAGATCAACAGAAAGCGCCCCGCCGACGCGAAGGGCGATTTCATGGGCTCCGTATTCCTCGCTCCCACCATGGGGCCGAGCGTACGCGTCGTAATTGCCAAGAACGAGAAGAGGTAACCCTATGGCGATGAGAGCTAATAAAATACAGTCATCGAAAGCCGAAGCCATCGACGCGCTGAAAAGCATGATCGGCGGTTCC
>PGXP01000176.1:0-3983 GCA_002839205.1 Spirochaetae bacterium HGW-Spirochaetae-9 | reverse complement strand
GGTCGAGCAGATCACTACTTTGCGCAAACAGCTGCGCGAGAAGGGCGCGGAGCTCCATGTCGTCAAGAACAACTTCGCGCGAATCGCCTTTGAGGAACTGGGATTCACCAAGGATGTGGAACCCGTGCTTGCCGGCCCTACGGCCGTCACCTTCGTCAAGTCCGATTCCAACGAAGTGGCCAAGGTCCTTCTCGGCTTCGCCAAGGAAGTGCCCAATCTTAAAATCAAGGGCGCCGTGGTGGACAAGAGCTTCATGGATCTTGCCCAGGTTGAAGCGTTCTCGAAACTCCCCGGCCGCGGCCAGCTTATCGCGATGTTGATGTCGGCGATGAATGGTCCCGCCCAGAACCTCGTCTATGTCCTCAACGCGATTCCCACCAAGCTGGTGCGCGTTCTCAAGGCCATCGAAGAGAAAAAGGCCGCGGAAGCGTAATGCGAATGTGACCGTCAGGCTTCGGACTGCTGCCGTTCCTGTCGGTCTTTTTGAAAAGGCTGCCCGTATGGGCTGGCCAGTGTAGTAAGAGGAGAAGATAATATGGCAGCGCTTACCAAAGATCAGATCATCGACGCTATCGCTTCGATGACGGTTCTCGAGATCGCCGATCTCGTGAAGGCCATGGAAGAGAAGTTTGGCGTCACCGCCGCGGCCCCCGTCGCCGCAGCCGCCGGTCCCGCAGCCGCAGCCGCAGCCCCCGTCGAGGAACAGACCGAGTTCACGGTCGTTCTCAAGTCGGGCGTTCCCGCCGACAAGAAGATTTCCGTCATCAAGGCCGTCCGCGCCATCACCGGTCTTGGCCTCAAAGAAGCCAAAGACCTCGTGGAAGCCGGTGACAAGGCCCTCAAGGAGAATGTCTCCAAGGAAGAGGCCGAGAAGGTCAAGGCAGCGATCGTCGAAGCCGGTGGAGCAGTCGACGTCAAATAAGGCATCGCGGCTGTCTGACGGCGCGCTTCGCGCGCGCTTTCGGACGGTCCACAGTTCGTACTCAAGCGCTTCCTTTCCGGTAGCGGCGCTGTAGCGTCGTTTCAGGAGAGGAAGCGCGGTTTTCCGGAGACATTCATGCTGAATGTCTCTCGATGACCGCAAGTTTCTGATTGATCGCTGCGCGATGCGCGCCGTGCGCCCATGGCGCGGCGACCTTCTGGCGCAGACCGAAGGACCCGCGCGCTTATTGCGCGCTTCAGGAGAGGTAACGGATGGCATATACCGAGAACAAGATCCAGCGCCGCTACATAGGCAAGGATTTTCAGGAGGCGATGGAACTCCCCGACCTCATCGATATCCAACTCTCTTCCTTCGAGCGCTTCCTTCAGAGGGAAACGCTCCGCCAGGGTCTTCCTCCCGAAGAACGTGGCCTTCAGGAAGTATTCAGAGGCACCTTTCCGATAGAGAGCCAGTCGGGAGACATGGTCATCGAGTTCGACCGCTATAGCCTGGATGAGAGCGCGATGAAGTATTCCGAGCTCGAATGCAAGCAGAAGGGGCTCACCTATTCAATCCCCTTGAAGGCAACCGTCAACCTCGTCTTCCAGAGGACGGGCGAGATCCGCCAGAAGGAAATCTATCTCGGCGACATCCCCCTCATGACCGACAGAGGGACCTTCATCATCAACGGCGCTGAGCGCGTCGTCGTTTCCCAGATCCACCGTTCGCCCGGCGTCGTCTTCAGCCATGAGAAGGGCGTTTTTTCCGCACGCCTCATTCCCTACCGTGGTTCCTGGCTCGAGTTCGAAATCGACCAGAAAAAAGAACTTATTTTCACCAAGATTGACCGAAAAAAGAAATTTCTTGGCACCCTCTTTCTCCGCGCCATCGGCTTCCAGAGCCGCGAGGAAGTGATTGAGGCCTTCTACAAAACCGCAAGCATCGAGCTCGGCGATACGGCCGATTCCAGGGAACAGGTTGTGGGCAAGGTTCTCGCCAAGGCTATCTATATAGAAGTGGACGGCGAAAAGAAGAAGCTGTTCCGTGCTGGCGAAAAACTTCATCTTCACGAGATCGACGAGCTGGCCAACCTTGGCATCGACGCGATCGATATCATCGACTTCGAGCATCCCGATTCCATGCACAACGAGATGATCCTTCACTGCTTCAACAGGGAGGACGTCAAGCTTGAAAAGGAAACGGTCGAACAGGACGAGCCCTCCAAGGCCGACGCCCTCGCCGCCGTCTATTCCACCCTCCAGCCCGGCGAACCCATCACCGTAGAAGGCGCCGAGCGGGATCTCACCTCGATGTTCTTCTCGCCCCGCAAGTACGACCTTGGCAAGGTGGGCCGCTACAAGCTCAACAAGAAATTCAACTACGCTACGCCCTTCTCGGAGTTCACGCTCACGAAGACCGACATCGTGGCCACCATGAAGCATCTCATGGACGTGTACTACGGCGAAGCCTATGTCGATGATATCGACCATCTGGGCAACAGGCGCGTCCGCTCCGTCGGCGAGCTTCTCGCCAACGTCATGAAGAGCGCCTTCGCCCGTATGGAGCGCATCGCCAAGGAACGCATGGCCCTCAAGGAGACCGAGACCGTCAGGCCTCAGGATCTCGTGTCGATCAAACCGATCGTCGCGGCCATCAAGGAATTCTTCGGCTCCTCCCAGCTCTCCCAGTTCATGGACCAGGTCAACCCTCTCGCCGAACTGACCCACAAGCGCAGGCTCAACGCCCTCGGCCCGGGAGGCCTCTCCCGCGACCGCGCAGGATTCGAGGTCCGCGACGTCCACTACACCCACTATGGCCGCATGTGCCCGATTGAGACGCCTGAAGGTCCGAATATCGGCCTCATCGTGTCACTCGCCACCTATACCACGGTGAACGACTACGGCTTCCTCGAGACGCCCTACCGCAAGGTAAAGAACGGCCTCGTCACCAACGACATCGAATACCTCTCGGCTATCGACGAGGACAGGTACTACATAGCCCAGGCTTCTGCCCGCATCAACGCCAAGGGCGATTTCCTCGACGAGTCCATCTCCTGCCGCCATCAGGGCGACTACACGATGCGGCCCGCTCCGGAACTTCAGTACATGGACGTCTCGCCCAAGCAGATCATTTCGGTTTCGGCCTCACTCATCCCCTTCCTGGAGCACGACGACGCCAACCGCGCCCTCATGGGCTCGAACATGCAGCGCCAGGCAGTTCCCCTCGTCTTCCCCGAGCCACCCAGAGTCGGCACGGGCATGGAGTGGAAGACAGCCTACGATTCGGGCGTCCTCCTCAAGGCGAAACGTGCCGGTATGGTGGAGTATGTCGATGCCGAGCGCATCGTCATCGCACCTGATTCGAAAGACCCCATCGCCGAGCGCGATACCTACCTTCTCGTCAAATACCAGCGGACCAATCAGGATACCTGCTACAACCAGAGGCCTATCGTCAAACTCGGCGAGAAGATCATGAAAGGTCAGGTCGTGGCCGATGGCCCCGCCACCTACAACGGCGAACTCGCCCTCGGGCGGAACATCCTGGCCGGATTCGTGCCCTGGAATGGCTACAACTATGAGGACGCCATCCTCATCTCCGAGCGTGTGGTCAAGGAGGATATGTTCACCTCCATCCATATAAAGGAATTCCAGACCGAAGTGCGCGAAACCAAGTTGGGGCCTGAGCGGATCACCCGCGACATCCCAAACACCAGCGAGAAGATCCTCGACAACCTGGACGGCGAAGGCATCATCCGCGTCGGCGCCAAGGTCAAGGCCGGCGACATTCTCGTCGGCAAGGTAACGCCCAAGAGCGATACCGACACGACTCCCGAATTCAAGCTTCTCAATTCGATCTTCGGCGAGAAGGCCAAGGATGTGCGCGATTCCTCCCTGCGCCTTCCTCACGGCATCGAGGGCACTATCATCGACGTTCAGCGGCTGAAACGAAGCAGCAACGACGACCTGTCTCCCGGCGTCGAGGAAGTGGTCAAGGTCCTCATCGCCGCCAAGCGCAAGCTCAAGGAAGGCGACAAGATGGCCGGTCGCCACGGCAACAAGGG
>PGXP01000175.1 GCA_002839205.1 Spirochaetae bacterium HGW-Spirochaetae-9 | reverse complement strand
CTCGAGCACTTCAGGCGCTATGTTGCCGTAGTTCTTGAGCGTCGCATGGTCGATCTTCTGCAGCATTTCCTCATGAATCATGATCGAGACATAATCCCCCGAAGGGAAGCAGATATCGTAGTTTGCCCCGCCGGCCTTGAGCTTGGCAAACATCTCTTCATTCGAGGCAAAGGAGTCGTAGACGACATCGACGCCATACTCTTTTTCGAATTTCTCGATAACAGAATCGGGCGTATAATAAGTCCAGTTGAATATGTATAATTTTTTAGACGCCTTAGTGCCACCCGAACAGCCGCCAAAGACGAAAATGAGAGAGAGCAGAAGCAGCGCCGTGAAATCGAGTTTCATGGCGCGGAGGATGTTTTTCATGAAAACCCTCCTTTGTGGGATAGAACCGGACACAAGCCCGGCAACGGGTTAAAACCCGCGTTATGTACATCCCGAGCCGGCCGCGCAGGAACGCGGCTTCTAGCGGGCAGCGAACACCTTCAGGAAATTCCTCAAAGGGTACACGAGAAGGACAGTACCCGCGATCATGACGGCCGAGAGAGCGTTGACGACGGGCGAGACCCCGAAACGGATCATCGAGTAGATATAGAGGGGAAGCGTCGTCGCTCCAGGGCCGGAAACGAAGAAAGTGATGACAAAATCCTCAAGGGACAGTGTTACGGCGGTGAGAAAAGCTGAGGCTATGCCGGGAAGGGCCATGGGGATGACAACCTTGAGCAGAGTCTGGATTTCCGAGGCTCCCAGGTCGCGCGCTGCTTCGACGACGGAAGGGTCGGATTCCTCCAGCCTCGCCGAAACGAGCAGATAGACGAAGGGTATGTTGAAGGTAGTATGGGCTATCCATACGGTCACCATTCCCAGCTTCAGCCCTACGCCCGCGAAGAAAACGAGAAGGGATACGCCGACAACGATCTCCGGCAGAATCATCGGTATGAAGCTCATCGTGGAAACGTAGGATTTCAGCTTGAAAGAGTACCGGGCTGTCCCTACGGCGGCCAGGGTACCCAGAACGGTCGCCATGCCCGCACTGGTGAAGGCGATGAGGATCGAGTTTTGAAATGCCTTCCAGAGATCGGGCGAACCCATGAACAGCTTCTGGTACCACACGAAGGAAAAGCCCGTCCATTCCCCCGAACGCGATTCGTTGAACGAGAAGAGGAGGAGTACGAAGAGGGGTGCAAAGAGAAAAACGATCACGAGCCAATATATGATGTTCGAGCCCTTGGCTTTTTTGGGAAGCAGCTTCGCCGCCGCCTTTGCGCTCTTCCGTACGATGCGTCGCGCGTGGAAGAGGGCCGCTATCCGAATCGGTTTCAAGCCGTGGATGTGCGAAGCCATCAGCGGCCTCCCAAGAAAGCGGCCGCAGGGGATGGCGCTGCAAGCGGATCGAGGTCCTTCTCGGCCTTGTGCGCCTTCGGTTTTCTCAGCGCGAAGAAAAATACCGATACAGCCGTCAGTAGGGTCACGGACATGGAGATGGCTGAAGCCAGCGGCCAATTGCGCGTTTTCGTCAGCTGATCGGCTATGACATTGCCCAACATGTACGAATCCTTGCCGCCGATGAGAAGGGGAACGGCATAGGCGCCGAATATCGGTATGAAGGTGAAGAGAACTGCAGTGACAATGCCTCCCTTGATGTTGGGGAGCATGACTTTCAAATACGACTGCATGCGTGAGGCGCCGAGATCCCTGGCAGCCTCGAGCAGGGTGAAATCGAATTTGTCGATCGTGGAGAAAAGAGGCAGAATCGCATAAGGCAGGTACATGTAGACGAGGACGAGGACAACGGCGCCCTGATTGTAGAGAAACTGAATCCCTTCCGGCCTGAAGCCGAGAAAGCGCAAGGCCTGGTTTATAAACCCCTCATTTCCCAGAATGGCGATCCATGCGTAGCAGCGGACGAGAAAGTTCGTCCAGAAAGGCACGATGACGAGGAAAAGCCTGAGCGCCTGGTTTTTCGACCGCGCGATGCTGTAGCCGCAGGGCAGAGCGATGAGAATTGTTATTACCGTGGCGATAAAGGACATCCACAGCGTTCTCAGGGTTACCTTCATGAGGGTTGGATTTACGATATCGGCGTATGCCTGGAGGCTGAACTGGAGTTCGACGCCGCCGTAGAGCCCTTTTTTGAGAAAGGAATACGCAATGATGATGAGAAGCGGCGTTGCAAAGAATACCGTGAGCCAGACCGACTGCGGAGCGGTATAGGCCATGCCATAGTTGCGCTTCATTGCGCGTTCTTCTCCACGATCACCATGTCGCGTGCACTGAAAGAGAGGTAGACTTCATCCTTCCAGGCAATGTCGGGGACGCCTTCGGACCAATTGGCGTGCTGACGGAAAATGGTGATTCTTGAACCCGCATCGGTGCGCACCACATACTTGGTCTGAAAACCTGAATAAACGGGTTCCTCGACGATTCCATGCTCAACATTGAGATCTTTGCCCACGGGCTTATCATCCGATATGCGGATCTTTTCAGGGCGTATGGTCACAATGATCCTGTCGCCCACTTCGACAGGCGTTTCGTCATCCACGAGAAGGGGTTCAAAGCTTTCGGCCTCCACGACATTGAGGGTTCCGGTCCGCGAGAGAACCACACCCGTGAAGACATTGGCTTCGCCGATGAACCGGGCGACAAATTCCGTCGCCGGATTTTCGTAGATCTGCTGGGGAGACCCTACCTGCAGCAGTTTTCCGGCGTTCATGACAGCTATTCTGTCGGACACCGAAAGGGCTTCCTGCTGATCGTGCGTGACATAGATGAAGGTGATGCCGACCTTGTCGTGGATGGCATCCAACTCCATGAGCATGTGCTGCCTGAGTTTGGCATCGAGGGCCGACAGAGGTTCGTCCAGGAGTAGAACGGAGGGTTCATTGATGAGAGCTCGGGCTATGGCGACACGCTGCTTCTGTCCGCCCGAGAGCTGGCTCGGTTTCTTGCCTGCGTGGCCTTCGAGCTGCACGAGAGAGAGATACTTTAGCACCAGCTCATTTACCAGCCGCTTGGGGGTTTTCTTGATGCGCAGGGGAAAGGCGACATTCTCGAAGACGGAGAGATGGGGGAAGAGGGCATAGCTCTGGAAAACCGTATTGCAGCGCCGTTTGTCGGGAGGAAGGCCCGAAACGTCGGCACCGTCGATGCTGATAACACCGGAATCGGGATCCTCGAAACCCGCGATGGCACGGAGCAGCGTCGTCTTGCCACAGCCCGAAGGGCCCAGCAGGGAAAAAAATTCGCCTTTGTGGATATCCAGGCTGACGTCTTTCAGCGCGCTGAAAGTGCCAAAAGACTTGGATACGTTCGAAACGGTAACATCCGATCCTTTCACCGCTCCACGTCTCCTTCATTTCATAAATCGTATGTTCAAAGCAAGGTATAGTGTCAGAGCAGTGCAAGGTCAATATATAAACGATGCAATACCGTAAACTTTTTCAGGCGCTTCCCAAGCTCTTCTCAAGCAGGATAAAGGTTTGCGAAAGGAGGTTTTCGGATGCCTTCCTCAAGGCGGCCACTTCTTCCTGGAGCCTGGTCGAAAAAGCCTTGTCAGCGATGGAGTTCAGATTGATCTTGACATTGAGGAGGGCTCCTTCCATGCCTGCCATGGCCATAAGTGCACCCACCGCGCCATCGGTAACCGAATTCTTGTTGCCCTTTTCGACGGCAATGAGGCAGTGCTCCATGACCTTGAGGCAGGACTGGGCTGTGGCCATCGGAACGAGGGCAGCCTGTTTGCTAGCCTCATCCATACGCTTGGCCCGCAGGGCTTTCTGCTCTTCGTTGGCCTTTGGCAGGCGGGCCGCTTCAAGGACGGCACTGAAGGCTTCGGTGTCTCTGTCGACAATACTCAACAGCCCAGCCTTCGTGGCCTGGGCTCGCACTGCCATGGAGGCCAGTTCTGCTGCATCCTTTTCATAGCCTTTTTTCCCGACCGTCAGATTCCCCACCATGGCTGCAAGAGCGGCGCCCAGCGATCCGGCAAGCGCAGCCACGGAGCCGCCGCCTGGAGCGGGAGAATCGGCAGAAACCTCGTCGACG
>PGXP01000174.1 GCA_002839205.1 Spirochaetae bacterium HGW-Spirochaetae-9 | reverse complement strand
TCGTGGACGAGGTAACCGTTGAGCTCTGTTTCCTTGCCATACTTGGCGAGGTAACGGGCTTTGTAGTCGGCAACCGAGGGATCGGCGTAGTCGAGGTGGTTGACGAAGTATGAGCCTTCAACAGCCTTGCCGCCCATGGAAATGAGCTGCTCCGAAGGCCATCCGTCGCCGCCCATCAGCACCTGGTTGATGCCGAGTTCCCGCGCCTGATTGGCGGAGAGCGCCACTTCCTTGAAGAAGTACGGCATGAAGATGATATCGGGATTGGCGGCCTTGATCTTGGAGAGCTGAGGCCTGAAATCCACGTCGCCCGCGTTGAAGGATTCGTCGGCGACGATCTCGCCGCCCTTCTTCGTGAAGTTCATGGTGAAGAACTCGCGCAGACCCTGCGAATAATCGTCGGACACGTCATAGAGAATGGCGGCTTTCTTGGCGCCAAGCTTGTCAAAAGCATAACCGGCTGCTACGGCGCCCTGGTAGGGATCGATAAAGCAGACGCGGAAATTGTAGGGCTTAACCTTGCCGTCGAGGACGGTGACCTTGGGGTTGGTCGCCACGGTGGCGATATCGGGAACCTTGGCCTTCTCGAGGACGGGGGCGATGGGGATGGCGTTGCCGGAAGCGTTCGGGCCGAGGATGGCCACAACCTTGTCCTGGCCGGTCAGCCGCTTCACGACATTGACGGCTTCCTGCGCATCGCCCTTATTGTCATAACCGATGGCCTCAAGCTTGTACTTCTTGTTGCCTACCTGGATGCCACCAGCCGCATTGTATTCTTCAAACAGCATCTTGACAGTGTTGAATTCGTTTTCACCCCATACGGCCTGATCGCCTGTCAGCGCGCCAAACCAACCTACCTTGATCGTATCGCCCTTCGCGCCGCTTGCGCAGCCCACTAAGGCGAGGGAGACGATGAGAACCGCAGCGAGAATCGCCCTCTTCATATTTCCTCCTTGGAAATCGGTAAAAAACACACGACATTATACTCCCGAAGCGGCTTCTGGACAACCGTTTTTCCCTAACATTTCATCATTCAACCGTAACGCTTTTGGCCAGATTGCGTGGCTGGTCGACATCCCTGCCCAGCTCCAATGCACAGAAATAGGCGAACAGCTGGAGGGGTACCACCATCGTAAAAGGATAGAAGCGCGTATCGGCTTTAGGCACAGGGATGAACTCGTCGACGAGTTTTTTCGTCTCCTCATCGCCCTCGACGCCCACGGCGATGACAGGTCCTCCTCTCGCCTTGATCTCCCGTATATTGGAAATAGTCTTCTCGCGGAGGTAGCCATCGGGCACGAGGAAGACGCTCGGGACGTCGGGCGTCACGAGGGCAATCGGACCGTGTTTCATCTCGCCAGCGCTGCAGCCTTCGGCGTGGATATAGCTGATCTCCTTGAGTTTGAGGGCGCCTTCGAGGGCTATGGGGTAGAGAATGCCTCTCCCCATGAACAGAAAATCCTTCGCCTTGCAGTATTTTTTAGCTACAGTCTGTATATGGTCGCGCTGCCTGAGCGCGGTGGCAACCATCTCGGGCACAGCCTGGAGGGAGGCTGCGAATTTCATGCCTTCTTCTCTGGACATATCCCTCATCCGGGCGATGAGGAGGGTGAAAAGATAAAAAGCGGAGAGTTGGCTCGTGAATGCCTTGGTAGAGGCTACGGCTATCTCCGGGCCCGAGTGGACGTAGATGCCTCCGTCCGATTCCCTGGCTATCGTCGATCCCACGACATTGCAGATGCCAAGCACCGATCCGCCCTTCCTCTGGATTTCCCTCATGGCGAAGAGTGAATCGGCCGTCTCGCCCGATTGGCTGACGGTGAACCAGAGACTATCCTTCTCCACGACAGGATTCCTGTACCGCAGCTCGCTTGCCAGCTCAGCCTGAGCTGGTATGCGTGCTATGGATTCGAGGAGGTAGGAACCGACAAGGCCGGCATGCCAACTCGTCCCTGCTGCGATTATCTTCACGCGTCCTATCCCCGAAAGTCCGCGCCGCTCCATATTGAGTCCACCCAGCTTGGCCGTCGCGTTTTCGGTATCGATTCTGCCGCTCAGGGCACGGGCTATGGATTCGGGCTGCTCGAAAATCTCCTTCTCCATATGGCAGGGAAAGGTACCTTTTTCGATTGAGCCCAGCTCCCAGGTGACTTCATCCACCTTCTTGTCCAGCTTCCGTTCTTCCCTGTCGGTTATGGCGTAGTAATCCCTGCCTATATCGACGAGCTCTCCATCATTGAGATAGACGACCTTGTTGGTGTAAGCCACCATGGCCGTCACGTCGCTGGCGAGGAACATCTCACCTGCCCCCACGCCTACGACGAGAGGGCTGCCGTTCCTGGCGCCGATGATGCGACCTGGCTCATCGGCATGGATGCAGGCGATGCCGTAGGTTCCCTGGAGGTTCTGGATGGCGGCCTTCACCGCCTCGAGAAGATCGCCCTTGTAATATTCGGCGATGAGGTGCGGTATCACCTCGGTATCGGTTTCGGAGACGAAGATGTGTCCTTTCTTTTCGAGCATGGATTTGAGGGAATGGTGGTTTTCGATGATGCCGTTATGGGCGACGGCTATCTTGCCCGAAGTATCGGTATGAGGATGGGCATTGGCCGTTGTAACACCGCCATGGGTAGCCCAGCGCGTATGGCCTATTCCCCAGGTTCCTTCCAGGTCGGCGGGCAAGGCGGCCTTGAGGGCTGCTATCTTTCCCACGGCTTTGACGATGCCGAGAGGATGGCTTCCGTAGTTGCCGCCGCCTACGGCGATGCCCGCCGAATCATAACCCCTGTATTCAAGGCGCCGGAGCCCTTCGAGAAGTATGGATGAGGTCTTGCGTGGTCCGGAGTATCCAATTATGCCGCACATGATTTACCCTCCCGGGGAACTCGATAATCATACGATTTTTCAGCCCGAAAGCAAGTATGGAGGAGGGTACCCCGTTGAAATACCGTCATGGAAATTCTATCGTGAGCCATGGCTATTCCAGTCCTGCGTTTCGGCCGCATCGACTCTACAATGAAAAAGGCGAGGGAACTCGTTCGTGGAAGCACTGGCGAAAGCTGTATCGTCATGGCCGATGAGCAGACGGCGGGGCGAGGCCGCATCGAGGGAAGAAAATGGGAGGGAGCCTTAGGGGCATCGCTTCTCATGACGCTCTGCCTTAAGAGCGATTTGTCGATGTCCGAAGCACTGCCGCTCAAAATTGGGCTGGCTGTACACACCGTACTGTCGGAACTGGCCCCTTCCAGCATCCGAATCAAGTGGCCCAACGATATAATGGGTCTTTGCCCACAGGATGATTTTCCGTTAGGTAGCAGCCATTTCCGCAAGCTCGGCGGCCTTCTCTGCGAAACCTCGGGAGCTTGGATCCTGGCGGGCGTTGGGCTCAACCTTGGACCCAACGCTTATCCTCCTGCGTTGCACAGCAAGGCTACAAGCCTGGCTGAGGTTGCTGCAGCGGCACAACCAGAGAGGCGCGCCACGCTTCCCGATGCACAAAGCCTTGCCCTCACGATAGGAGAGGTTGCGCTGGAATGGCTCAAAAACGATGACTGGCGCGATGAATACCAAAAAGCCATGTGGGCTTTGGGCGAAAATGTTGGCTTTATCGTCGGGCATCCTGACAATGGCGTGACTAGGCAGGGAACGATATTGGGCATCGATGGCTCCGGACGCCTTCTCTTCAAGGATGAGAAGGGAGTCGTTGAAGCTTTTGGGTCAGGCGAAATTTCAAGCCTTACAGCCTCCGATCAGAGCTTGTAGCCTTCCTCGATAGCCTTGATGGACAGGAGAAGGAATTCGTTGATCGGCGTCGCAATGCCACATTCCCTCGCTTTTTCCACAACGACGCCTGCAAAGGTTTCGACTTCGGTTTTCCGGAGGGCATCCACGTCCTGCAGCATCGAGGTCCGACCGTCACCGTTCAACCTGTCCACCGTTGAAAAAACTGTGGCCACATCTTCCAGTACGAGGCCCTTTTCTAGGGCATCGGAGAGGGCAATCACTTCCCTCATAGTCGCCGCCACAAGTTCCCTCGCCGAGGGGCTTTCCTGGAAG
>PGXP01000173.1 GCA_002839205.1 Spirochaetae bacterium HGW-Spirochaetae-9 | reverse complement strand
ATCCGGCCGCAACGGATTAATTCATCGCTTCCATCGTCCCTGGCTGTCGCCGTTGTGCGACGCAGCACCGCTCTTAGGCGGGCTACGAGCTCCCTCGGACTGAAGGGCTTGGATACGTAGTCGTCGGCGCCGAGTTCGAGACCGACAATCCTATCGGTCTCGTCAGTCCTCGCAGACAGGAAGATGATGGGAACCGACGATGTCTTCCTCACTTCGCGGGCCACATCGAGCCCGTTCATGCTGGGCATGTTGATGTCGAGGATGAGGCAGGCGGGAGATTGTTCCCGGAAGAGGGCGAGCGCGCGCATTCCGTCGTTAGCGATGAGCGGCTGATAGCCGTTGGCTTTAAGATAGCTCCCCACCATCTCGGCTATCTTATATTCATCGTCGGCGACAAGAACCTTGATAGGCATGATAGGTCCCCTCCAGCTACGATTTTGACCTTATTTCAAGTTGAAAGGTTTAAGCAGCTTATCGGCAAAAACCGCCTTACCTTTATCATCCTTTGTCTCGACTTTCGCGAAGACCCAGCCTTCGATCTTGGAGGGATCGACGCCAGCGGCGATAAAGGGCGCGGGATTGAGAACCCAGACAATATCCTTGTCGTTTTTGGACATGTCCTTGGCCCACTCGAACATGTTGCCGTCGCCAAGGCTGATCCCGTAGTGGTCGAGTTTCTCATGATAGCCGATCCTCGAGCGCTGGGTCCGGACGATTTCCGAGAAGGTCGCCTCGAAGGATTTTGCCGCATCGGCCGCAAACGCATCGTTTCCAAGCTCAAAATGGAGCATGAATCTCCCGTCCTCGATCTGGTATTTAATGCCATCGACCATCGGAAGCTTTGCGACATCGAGGCCCGCGGCGATGAAGGGCGCCGCGTCGAAGGTGAACTCCACATCGGGTTTTTCCATATCGGCCATTCCGCCCAAGCTCGCCGCGTTGCGGGCAAAATTGTCGGCGAACAACACTTCATCACCCGCTGGCGATGTGAGAACCCAGGATTCATCTTCTTTCGAGAACGATACCTTGTCCTTCGAAGCGTCCAAAACAGCCTTGAATGATGTTTTCGCGACCTTCCCGACAACGTCGGTGCTCGCGCATCCGCTCACCGCAAGGGCAATAGCGACCGCCCCAAGCACGACAACACTATATTTAAGATTTTTCACAGTAGCTCCTTATTGTCTATAAAGTACTGATCATCGTCCGCCAAGGACAGCCGTGACGCGGTAGCCGGCCTCGGAGACCGCGCGCTTGAGAGCGACATCGTTGAAATTATCCCCGTCGCCTTCAACCATAGCGCTTTTCTTGATCAGGTCGACATCGACCTTCGTCACTCCAGGAATTTCCTCAAGCGCGGATTGAACGTGCATAGTGCAATGCCCGCAACTCATACCTTCGATTGTCAGTAGTTTTCTCATGATTCCACCTCTCCCGTTATCAATTGAACGGTTTGAACCGTTTTAGTCTCAACGCATTTGTTAACACTGATACAGAGCTCATAGACATGGCCGCAGCCGCGATGATCGGATTTAAGAGGGGGCCGCCGAAAGCATAGAGCAGCCCCGCCGCCACAGGGATTCCGAGGACGTTGTAGCCGAATGCCCAGAACAAGTTTTGTTTTATATTTCGTATTACATTTTTCGAGAGCTTGATCGCCGTTGGAACATCCATGAGGTCGCTCCGCATGAGGACGATATCCGCGCTCTCCATGGCGACATCAGTGCCCGAGCCTATCGCGATGCCTATGTCAGCCTGGGCTAATGCGGGTGCGTCGTTAATCCCATCCCCCACCATGGCGACCTTCCGGCCTTCGGCCTGGAGTTGCTTTACTTCGAGCGCCTTGTCCTGGGGAAGAACTTCCGCGAGAACCCGATCGATGCCGACCTGAGTCGCGATGGCCGCCGCGGTCCTTTTTGAGTCGCCCGTTATCATCACGACGTGGATTCCCATGCCATGAAGCGCAGCGATGGCTTTGGCGCTCGATTCCTTGACGACATCGGCGACGGCGATGAGCCCGGCGTACTTGCCGTCTACAGCCACGTACATGGGCGTCTTGCCTTCACCCGAAAGCCTGTCCGCGAGGCTTAGCGCTTCTCCAAGATCGATCGCATGCGCGGCCATGTGTTTCGCATTTCCGAGAAACACGCGTCGCCGCGCCACCGTCGCCTCGATTCCATAGCCGGGAACCGTATTGAAATCGCTCGCTTCCACGAGCGTTATACCCTTTTCTTCGGCGGCGCGAACAATGGCCTCGCCCAGGGGATGCTCCGATCCCTTTTCGGCGGAGGCCGCCAGGGCCAGGATTTCCTCAGCCCCGAAGCCGTTCGCCGGCGCGATGTCGGTCGCTTCCGGCCTCCCCTTCGTGATGGTCCCCGTTTTATCGAAGACGATGGTATCTATCGTGTGAGCAGTCTCGAGAGCCACTCCCGACTTGATAAGGACGCCATGCTCGGCGCCTTTTCCAGTTCCAACCATGATGGCGGTGGGCGTCGCGAGGCCGAGGGCGCAGGGGCATGCTATGGTGAGCACCGATACAAAGACCGTGAGGGCGAAGACAGGACTGTGGCCAAGCAGGAGCCAGATAGCAGCGGCCGCGACCGCGATGATGAAGACGACGGGCACGAAATAACCGGAAACGATGTCCGCCATCTGCGCGATGGGCGCTTTCGAACCCTGGGCGTCCTCGACAAGCTTGATTATGCGCGAGAGGACGGTGTCGGCACCGACTTTTGTAGCACGGAATGTAATGGAACCGTTTTTGTTTATGCTCGCGCCGATCACCTTGTCACCGACTTCCTTTTCCACGGGCATGCTCTCGCCGGTGAGCATAGATTCATCCACCGCGGTACGGCCGCTCACGACTTCGCCGTCGACGGGGATCTTCTCGCCGGGCCGAACCCGGATGATATCGCCTTCTTCCACTTCGCCGATGGGAATCTCTACTTCAACGCCGTTCTGGATGACGGTCGCCGTTTTAGGCTGAAGCCCCATGAGCTTCTTTATTGATTCGGAGGTTCTTCCCTTGGTCACCGCCTCGAGGGACTTGCCGAGCAATATGAGTGTTATGATGACACCGGCGGTCTCGAAATAAAGGCTTTCCACGGCGCGAAAATCCCCGCCAGCGATGCCGAAGACGGAATAGACGCTGTAGAGGACCGCAGCCGAAGTTCCCATTGCGATGAGCGAATCCATGTTTGGGCTGCGGTGCAGGATAGCCCTAAAGCCGACGACATAGAATCTATAGCCAGCGGCTATGACAGGTATCACGAGGAGTATTTCAAGCAAAGCATACCGCAGAGGATAGTTCATCGCGTTGATGGCTGCAGGCAGGGGCCAGCCGAGCATGGCCCCCATGGCGATGTACAGCAGAGGCACGGAAAACAAAGCGGAGACGATGAATTTGGTCCACAAGACACGGATTTCGCGTTCCTTGGCTGCCTTGTGTTCGTCCACCGCGGCGGCGCCACTCTCTATCGCGAGGGGCGTATACCCTGCCTTGATGATCGCTTGCTTTATTTCGGAAAGCCTGAGCAGCGATGGATCATAGGATACAAGAGCTTTTTCAGTGGCGAGATTCACGGAAACGGAAGCCGCGCCTGGAAGCTTTTTGATCGCGCGTTCGATGGCCGAAGCGCAGGAAGCGCAGGTCATGCCGCCGACAGGAATCGTCACTTCTTTCTTTGTCTGGTCTTCGACAGCCTCATAGCCTGCCTTGCCCACCGCTGCCTTGATCTCGGCGAGCCCCAGTTTCTCGCCTTCAAACTTCACCAAGAGTTTTTCGGTCGCGAAGTTGACCGTTGCTTCTTCTATTCCCGGCAGCTTTTTCACCGCACGTTCGGAAGCCTGCGCGCACGCCGCGCAAGTCATGCCGTTTATCCGCAGTTGCGCGGTCTTTACCATCGTTTTGCCTCTTTCGTCCGATCGGGATCATCGGTGATGTCAATCGCTTGATCGGAAGAGGGGTGGCACGATGGTTCGGTGGTCTTAGCCTCGCCTCCATGGTTGTGGTCTTTGCCCATAAAAACCATCATGGCAATCATGGAAACAGGGCATAGCAACGATGCG
>PGXP01000172.1 GCA_002839205.1 Spirochaetae bacterium HGW-Spirochaetae-9 | reverse complement strand
CAAAGCCCCTCCAGTGGCGCAGGACTCCATCCCGACGTCGAGGCTTTTCTTTCCTCCCTCTCCATCGATTCCCGGCTTCTGGGCGAAGACATCGAGTGCTCGATAGCCCACGCGGCGATGCTGGGGAGGCAGGGGATTCTTCCACCCGAGGAAGCGGCGTCGCTGTGTGCGGCGCTCGATCTCATGCTGACCGAAGCCAGGGAAGGGAAGCTCGCCATCGATCCTGACAGCGAAGACATTCATTCCTTTATAGAAGCCGAACTGACAAAGAGGCTCGGCGAGGCAGGCAAGGCGGTGCACGCGGGCAGAAGCCGGAACGACCAGGTGGCTGCCGCCTTCAGGCTCCACATTGTGAGAGCCTTCGACAGGGTAGGGGAAGCCCTTCTGGATGCTCTGGACTCTATCCTGGTGCTGGCGTCGGAACACCGGACGACGATCATGCCTGGATACACTCACCTCCAGCGCGCTCAGCCCGTAACCCTCTCACATCATCTTCTGGCCTGGTGCGCCGCGCTTGAGCGCGACTGGAGCCGCCTGCGCGACGGGCGCGAACGGGCGAATGAATGCCCTCTCGGCGCAGGAGCCTTGGCAGGGTCGGGCCTGCCCACTGACAGGGATAGCACTGCCGCAGCCCTCGGCTTTTCACGTCCTTCGCGCAACACCATGGATGCCGTCGCCGACCGGGATGCCTGCGTCGATTTCGCCGCCGCCTGCTCGAACATCATGGTTCATCTCTCGCGGGCTTGCGAGGATATAGCGCTCTGGGTTTCGACCGAATACGCCTACATGACCCTTTCCGACGCGGCGAGCACGGGCTCGAGCATCATGCCCCAGAAGCGCAACCCCGATCCGGCCGAGCTGATCCGCGGCAAGACGGCCAGGGTTTTTGGCGCCCTGCAGGCCCTCCTTGTCATGCAGAAGGGCCTTCCCTATGCCTACAACCGCGATCTGCAGGAAGACAAGGAAATGTTCTTCGATATCGAGGACACCCTGACCGGAGCCCTGCGCGCCTTTGCCGTTCTCGTTTCCTCGCTCCAGCCCAACGTCGAAAAGATGCGCAGAGCGGTGGACTCTGGTTTCCTCGAAGCCACCGACATCGCCGAATACCTCGTCCTCGAGGGGCTTCCCTTCAGGACAGCCTATCAGGCCGCCAAGGCTCTTGTGGGCTTGAGCATCGGTACAGGAAAGCGCTTTGCCGAGATTCCCGAAGCCGCGATCCTGGCCAGCCACGATGCCTTCAGGACCTTCGCTTTCGACCGCGACGCCTTTATCGCATACCTCGAGCCTGAAGCCTGTGTGGCGCGACGAAAGCAGACCGGCGGCCCGGCACCGGAGCGTACGGCCGAGGAGATTGCGAGGCTCAAGGCTTTCATGGCGGAAGCGCGTGGCGACCCCTGAAATGAAGCCTCAAGAAGCCAGGTTGCCCTGCATTCTCCTCGCGGCCGGCGCGAGTTCGCGCATGGGAAGCCATAAGCTCCTCCTGCCTGTTGGCGGCGAGGTAATGATCAGGCGAACCGCCCGCATCGCCCTCGCACGCTGTTATCCCCTCATCGTGGTGACAGGATATGCCAGCGGGGCGGTGGAAGAGGCACTCGTCAGGCTCGATGGCGTCAGTACAGTGTTCAATCCTGCATGGACGACCGGCAGGGTAAGCTCAGTCATAAGGGGCATTGAATCCCTGCCTGCCACATGCCCCGGTTTTTTTCTCCATCATGCCGACATGCCCTTCGTCAGCGAGGCAGCCTTCGACGCCCTCGAGGGGGCGATGGGCGGCGATGTCGCCCTTGTCGCCGGCCGTTCGGGGAAACCAGGCCATCCCGTCTATTTCCCATCATGCTACATTCCGGCTATCCTCGATCTCGCACAGGGAGAAAGCCTCAAGCGCGTCCTGGATGACAAGGGAAGCATCATCGTCGAGACGGGTTGCGATGGCGTGCTTGAGGATATGGACAGCCCGGAAGACTATGCCGCTCTCTGCCGTAAATACTGTGCGAAATATGGCCTCGGCTGCGGATCGGCGCTATAATCCCCTGCATGGCGCAGCAGAACGAAAAGATCGGCGAAAAAACCAATGCCATAAGGCTTCTGGAGGCGGAGGGCCTTTCATTTGAAATTCGTCACTATGAAGTGGATGAGGATCTTTCGGCAACCCACGCGGCGGAAAAACTGAAACTGGATCCCGATCAGGTTTTCAAGACAATCGTCCTGCAAGGTGAGCGAACCGGTTATTTTGTCTGTGTCATCCCCGGTTCCTTCGAGATAGACCTCAAGAAGGCTGCCAGGGCGGCGGGCGACAAGGGCTGCGTCCTCCTCCCCCTGAAGAAACTGGAGCCCCTCACCGGCTATGTCAGGGGAGGTTGCTCACCCATAGGCATGAAGAAGCGACTGCCCACATATCTGGACGAAACAGCTTTGCTTTTTGAGAGAATTTCCGTGAGCGCGGGAAGGCGAGGGATGCAGGTTCTGCTCAATCCCGGATTCCTTCTGGAAATTGCCGGAGCGAAGATTGCCGACCTTATTGTATAAATATACATAAAATATTCACAAAATCGGCCATAATGCTCTAAAGGTCTCGACAATGCTCGCATTATCCTGTATTTTATTCCGAAATCTCCAAGGAGAGTCCATGCAGCCCAAAAAGAAGACTGCGCGCCTCGCGCTGGAAGATGGAAGCGAGTTTGAAGGGATAGCATTCGGCGCGTGCAGCTCATCGCGCGGCGAAGTGGTGTTTTCCACGGGTATGGTCGGCTATCCCCAATCCCTCACCGACCCCTCCTACAAGGGGCAAATACTCACGCTCACCTATCCCCTCGCCGGCAATTACGGCGTCCCGGCCGACAGTTTCGATAGCTTTGGTATCCCACGAGATTTTGAATCGGGGAAGGTCCAGGTCGCAGGCCTCGTCGTCGCCGAACTATGCGAAGAGCCTAGTCACTGCAGCTCGAAGCGCAGCCTGTCATCCTGGATGGAAAGCGAGGGTGTTCCGGGAATTTCGGGGATAGATACGCGCGCTCTCACCCAGCTCCTCCGCGAACGCGGAGTGATGAAGGGGCGGATCATCGTCGATGGCAAGGAGCCGCCGGCTGCCAACGGCCGTGAGGAGGCCAATCCTGTCGCCGAAGTATCCTGCAGCGAAGTGAAAACCTTCAAAGGCGCGCCCGGAGGGCCGACGATCGCCGTCGTCGACTGCGGCGTCAAGGCGAACATTCTCAGGATTATCCTCGCCGCCGGCGCCTCCATCGTCATGGTGCCCTGGGATTACGACTTCAGGAATATAGCCTGCGACGGCATCTTCCTCTCCAACGGCCCCGGCGATCCCAAGGCCTGCACCAAGACGATTGCGTCGGTACGGCGCGCCCTCGCCGGTAAAAAGCCCATATTCGGCATCTGCCTGGGAACCCAGATACTGGGCCTCGCGGCAGGCGCAGATACCTACAAGCTGCCCTACGGCCATAGAGGCCAGAACCAGCCAGCCCTGGAAGTCGGTACCAGTCGCTGCTACATGACAAGCCAGAACCACGGCTATGCGGTGCGGGAAGACAGCCTGCCCCACGGCTGGGAGCCCTGGTTCGTCAATGTCAACGACGGTACGATCGAGGGCATACGCTCGACCCGGGGTCCCTTCAGCGCGGTCCAGTTTCATCCTGAAGGCTGCCCTGGCCCCAGAGACACCCAATTCCTCCTCGAGAATTTCGTCGCCGACGCGAAGCGGTACGGAGAAAGCCATGAAAAAGCCTGAAAAAGTTCTTGTCCTCGGATCCGGCGGCCTCAAGATCGGCCAGGCGGGGGAGTTCGACTACTCCGGCTCCCAGGCCCTCAAGGCTCTGCGCGAGGAGGGTGTCTCCACCGTCCTCATCAATCCGAACATTGCGACAATCCAGACGAGCGAAGGCATGGCCGACGCCACCTATTTCCTGCCTGTCACGCCTGAGTTCGTGAAAAAGGTTATCGAAAAGGAGAGGCCCGACGGCATCCTCCTCGCTTTTGGCGGCCAGACGGCCCTGAATTGCGGCATAGCCCTCCACGATGAGGGCATTCTCTACAAATACGGTGTCGATGTTCTAGGTACTCCCGTTGAGGCAATACGCCTCACCGAAGACAGGGAGCTCTTT
>PGXP01000171.1 GCA_002839205.1 Spirochaetae bacterium HGW-Spirochaetae-9 | reverse complement strand
AGGCGTCTGGAGAATGGACATGTCCCGAATTTTAAGCATCGACATATGGAGGGTTCGAGGTATAGGTGTTGCGGTGAGCGTGAGGCAGTCGATGCCTACCTTCATCTCCTTGAGCCTTTCCTTGTCCTTGACGCCGAAACGCTGCTCCTCGTCGATGACGAGAAGGCCAAGATCCTTGAAGGATACATCCTTCTGGAGGAGCTTGTGCGTGCCGACGACCATGTCGACGCTGCCTTCCTTGAGCCCCTGTATCGTTTTTTTCTGCTGCTTTTTTTCGATAAGACGCGATAGAATGCCGATCCGGATGGGGTAGCCCTCCAGCCTTTCGCGGAAGTTGTCGTAGTGCTGTTCGGCGAGGATGGTCGTCGGCGCAAGGAAAGCCACCTGTTTTCCAGACATCATGGCCTTGAAGCAGGCGCGCAGGGCCACTTCGGTCTTGCCATAGCCGACATCGCCGCACACAAGCCTGTCCATAGGTTTATCCAGTTCCATATCTCGCTTGATCTCTTCGATGCACTTCAATTGGTCGAGGGTTTCCTCATAGGGGAAAGAGGCTTCAAACTCCGTCTGCCATTCGCCATCCTTGGGGAAGGCGTAGCCCCTGGCCGCCTTGCGCCGCGCGTAGATGCGTATGAGGCGTTCCGCGAGCTCCTCCACCGATTTTCGTACGCGGTTTTTCCTGTTTTCCCAGGATTTTGAACCGAGTTTGTCGAGGCGAGGGCTTTCGCCTTCGTTGCCGATGTACCGCTGCACAAGATTGGCCTGCTCGATCGGCACAAAGACGGTTTCATCATCAAAATATTCGATTTTTATATAATCGCGCTCGTTGCCCAGCACCCTCATCCTGTCGATGCTGGAAAAACGGCCGATGCCATAGTTCACATGGACGACATAATCGCCAGGGGCCAATTCCACAAAGCTGTCGATGATGGAGCTTTTTGTTGTGGACAGGCTTTTGGGAAGCCGCTTGCGCCTGCCGAATATCTCATTCTCCTGCACCACCCTGATCTGGAGGGCCGGAATGGAAAACCCTGACGAAAGCCCGCCCGTCATGAGGGCAGCTCCCGATTCCGGGAGGAGGCTTGCTATCCTGTCGGCCTGGATGTCGGAGGATGCGACAATGTAGGCCTGTGCCTTGATCTTCTCGAAGCTGGCAAGATCTTCACGAAAATATTTTATATTGCCGAAGAAGGAACGTGCTGGCTCTCCGCCCATAGTCAGGCGTTTCGCCTGGTTTTGATCCTTCAGGGCAAAACTCCGTACGATGCGCGGGAAGGAGCCTATTGCCCCCTCGAAAGAGTTGATACATCGCTCGGGTGGAGGCACGGGGGCTTCCTTGAGGGCAGCCCTGTACATGCCGGCGTATTCCTTGCGTGTCGATTCCTCCTGAGCCTGGAGCCTTTCGCTGTTGGCTGCGAAAAAAACCATGGAATCGGAAAAATATTCGGAAATGGCATGCATTTCGCCAAAGGCAGTGCCATACCAGGCTTCCTCGCCCTTCCATTCGCCTTGCTCTGCCAGCGCATCAGCAAAGGCGGCCATTCGTCCCTTGCAGCCAGGAAAACCCTCCCCTCGCTCGGCAGTGAAGCTTGCCCGTGCGGAATCCCAGACGATTTCCTTCAAGGGTCTGATGCTACAGGAATCGATTCTTTCATGACCTGACTGCGATGATGGTTCGAAGCGAGTTATCTTTTCTATGCTGTCATAGCCGAACTGGATGCGGATTGCCTGGAAATCCCCCGGCATGAAAACATCCAGCACCTCGCCTCGCTGCGCGAATTCTCCTGGCAGGGCTATCCGCGGCACCCTGAGGTATCCGTATGCAGCCAGCGTGTCGGCAATGGCTCCTGGCTGAAATACATGGCCTTGGCGCAATTGGATGAGGAGCTTTGAAAAGTATTCTTTCGGCGGCACCGGGGTTACAAAGGCGCGATGACTTGCGATGATGATCCCTGCCGTATGCCTTGCCAGATCGGCCAGGATGGAGGCGCGCTCGCCAAAAACACGGGATCGCACCGCGGCCGGTCTGTAGGCTGCCGTATTCCACCAGGGCAATAGGCTTGACTGTTGGCCAAAGAAAGCCAGGTCGGCAGAAAAATCTTCAGCCTCGCGGTCGGTGGGGAGAACGATGAAAAAAGACTTGGCTATCCGCTTTCTGAGGCCAGCCACCAGGAGGGCCAGATAAGAATTTTCGGTCTCGGCCAGCTCAATGGGATATTCACCTGTCGCAAGTCTGCGCTCCAGAACCCTGAAAGGCTCCAGGCGAGCAATTTTCTCTATGAGTACTTGCGGTTCTTTTCTGTCCATCGTATTCTTTTCCTCGCATTGAAGGCCAAGCCGGGTAAACCGGACGAGGGATCAGTATAGTCTCCGGGCTTTTTTTAATCCATTAGCGAGGTCGTAATCTGAGCAAGCTGGCGATAATCCTGGCTGAGGATGACTCATTTTCCCGCGCCGTTACCCATCGATCGCGCCTTCAAAAGTACTCGGTTGTTCGATACAGGGATGCCATAAAGCTTGCCGACAGCCTTCAGGAACTTCATCCCGACGCCCTCATCATCCGATTCGAGGATTACCCCCTCCACTGGGAGCTCCTTGCCGCCGAGCTGCTTTGTTCTGATGACCTGCGCCATGTAAAAATTATTGTCTTTGCGCCATCGGATATCGATTCCGAACATTTTTTCCCTGCTCTCAGTTGCATACCGGAAAAAGCAGGACGCGTCGATTCAGGTCGCCTTTCGCAGGATTCATCGAAACTGCTCTCCGATTTGCTCAGTTCGTCGGCCTCCAACGCTGTCGCCGGCTCGAGCGGCCTGATTGCCGCCGCCCAAAAGCAGCCGCGCCTCTAAGGTATGGTATATGGTTTTGGCAATATCTATACTTTTTTATATTGAAAATTTTATAGAATGGGATTATAATGATTAGCTATGAATAATGATCTACTGCCGAACTGCAAAGAAGAGCTTCTCGAGCCTTTTGCAACAAAATTTAAAGCCGTTGGCCATCCTGTCAGACTTAAGATTCTCTGCATCATCGCGCGCCAAGACGTCCCCTGCGTTGGCGATCTGTGGCGCTGCCTCAACCAGCCGCAGCCAGTCATTTCGCAACACCTGGCAATACTGAAAAAAACCGGTATTGTGACCTCGGAAGTTCAAAAAACAAAGCGCGTCTACTCGATCGTAGACCCCTTTATCAAGGACCTGGTAACGACGATAGTCTGCCAGATAATGGCCGAATCCGCACGAGAGGCCGAAGAGGATAAACAGACCCCTCTTTCTCCCGTCTGAGCATTGTCCTATCGAATCAGACTCTCCAACTCGTCGGCGAATGCCTTGTCAGCCGCAGAAAGCAGAATTTTTTTCGGCTCCTGGCCTTTCCTGAAAATGAGGACATAATCGCCTGCGCCCGATATGCCTATATCGGCATGACGAGCCTCTCCTGGTCCATTGACAACGCATCCCATTATCGCTACCTGCAGAGGCGCCTTAATCGAATACAGCCTGTCGGACCAGCGCGTGAGGAATGCGTGCGTGTCGAAGGAAGCCCTACCGCAGCGGGGGCATGAGACGATGCGGATGCCTTCCTTGCGCAGCCCTGCACAGCCTATGATTTCCCGTGCCGCCAGCACTTCCGATTCCATGGAATCGGAGAGGGAGACTCTGATCGTGGCTCCTATGCCGTCTTTCAGCAGAGGAACGAGGGCTGCCGTATTCCTGGCGACGCCGCTGATGAGGGGGCCGGCTTCCGTAACCCCCAGGTGCAGGGGGTAATCGAATTTCTCGGCGAAGAGCCTGTTGGCGCGCTCGACGCCTGCAGGCTCGTTCAGCTTCATGGATACGACTAGATCGTGGAAGTCCAGCTCCTCGAATGCTTCGATTTCGCGAGTCGCAGCTTGTACGCAGGCTGCGGCAATATCTTCGCCATCGCGGAGATCCGCTGGAAGTGAGCCGGCATTGACGCCGATCCTGATCGCCACCTTCCTGTCCTTAGCCTTGGCAATCACTTCGGCCGTCTTCCATCGTGCGCCTATGTTGCCGGGGTTTATCCTGATCTTGGCAATCGGATACTCCATGCAGCGCAGGGCGAGCCTCCAATCGAAATGTATGTCGGCTACAACGGGAATGGAGCTGGCTGCAGCTATGGCGCCAAGTGAATCGGCCGATGCTTC
>PGXP01000170.1 GCA_002839205.1 Spirochaetae bacterium HGW-Spirochaetae-9 | reverse complement strand
CCATAGTGGATTTTCCCATAGGCCAGACTCGCCTGGATGATATTCTTCGCGTATTGTCGGGGCTGGGCCAGGTGGAGGGTTTCGAGGAGTATGTCGTCGGCCAGTTCGCCCGATTCCTTGGCCCAGGCCATCATCCTGCTGGGGCCGGCGTTGTAGGCGAACATGGCGCGCATCGGCTTGCCGCCGAAACGGCCCATCATGTACGAATAGTAGGTCATTCCAATCCTGATATTGTCGGCCGGATCGGTGAGCGAGTACCCTGCCATCTTAAGTCCTCTCGCCGTTTCGGCAGCCGTCGCCGGCATAAGCTGGGCAAGCCCCACCGCGCCCGCATAGGAGACGACCTTGGGGTCAAAAACGCTCTCCGAGCGGATAATGCCATAGGCCAGCGCCTCGGGAATTCCAGGTATGGCAGCGCCGACCGCCACAATGTCGTTCCAGGCCTTGGGATAGATGAGGCCGTAGAGCTCGGGATACTGGGAGCCCGCCCCCCGATTCACCGCGTCGCGCGCCAGCCTCAAGGCCGCGTTGTGCTGGCCTTCCGCCGAGAGGTCGAAGGCCAGGCCGACAATGAGCGCCCTGTCGACAGAACCCAGAAAATTCAGCGCGATGGCGGAGGCCATCTCGTCCAGGTCGTAATTGAGGTAGTTCCTGATAAGGGATAGGGAGGCCTGGGTGCCGTTACCGTTCGGCGCTGGGCCGGCGGCGGCGCTAGCGGCAAGCAGGGCTGCAGCCGAGGGCCTCGCTGCCGCGCCATTGTCCACGTCACTGCCTGCAGGCTTGGACAGGGCGGGCATGTTCGCAAGATAGGGCGGGGTCAGCCTGAGACGCCAGGCCGACATCGTCCTGTAATACTCCTCGGCGTCCTTGTTTTCGAGGATTTTCCTGAAATACTCGCCGGCCAGTTCGGCTCGCTCTTCTTCCGTCCTGTCCCTGGCCAGCGCCATATTCTCCTCTACAAGCCTTCCGCACTGGTACAGCAGCCTCGTCCGCATTCCCGGCGAAACCTTCTCTCCGATGAGGATGAAAAGCGACAGTACATCGTCCCAGGATTTTTCCTTAAGGAGGAGCCTGTCGTAGGATTCGACGATATCGTCGAAATAGGCAGGATTTTTCCAATGGAGTGAGGCTTCCACAAGGGCGCCCAGTTCGAGTGAGCGCCGAGCGCCTGCCTCAGATTCGGCTCCAGCCTCAAAATTCATGATATCATCGGCTGTCAGGCGCCTCATTGTAATATCGAGCCAATACCAGAGAGCCCCATCCGCATCGCCATCGGAAGGCGCCCTCTCGCTCAAATCCAGGAAAAGAATGGCTGCATCCTGGCTTCGTCCGGCAGAAAGCCAGAGCCTCGCCAGATAATAGGCAGCCACCCAGAGCCTCTCCTCGGGCTTGTCAGCACCCATGGACGCGATCACCGTGTCAGCCGCGGCCTCGCCCGCCGCATTATCGAGCAGTTCGGGGAAATACTCCATGAAAAAGGCTATGCCCGCGTCCTTGGCTCCCGCGTTGATAAAGGACTTGCCTGCTTCGGAAATAAGAAGCCTCGCCACACCTGCATCGTGAAGGGCTGAAGAAGCCTTCGAAGCTTCCTCGGCAGCCTCGGTGTATTCCTTGTCCCGGTATGCGGCGCGCATCAGGCAAAGATGCCTCGTCGCTTCGTCCATGTCGGGAGCAAAAGAAGCCAGGCGAAGGGTCTGTCCGGCCCAGGAATCGAGGGTAGTCTGCTTGAGGTAGGGGAGGGCCTTTGTCCACCAGGAAAAATCCCCCATGGAAAACAGCGAGGAATATTCATAGAAAGAAAGCTCGCTCGCTTTCAATTTTGCCGTCGAAGGGAGGGCAAGGCGCAGGTCCGCAATCGCCTTCAGCGCAGCCTCATAATCCTTTGTCTCCAGGCGATCCGTTATCAGCGTCCGATAGACATCCCAATCCGCGCCGAAATACTCCAGCCATAGCGAGGAGAGGGCCTGCACTTCAGACGACCCAGCGGTTTTTTTTGCCCGCCCGATCAGCGCCCTTCCAGCTTCCTTGGCAGCTGCCTTTTCGCCAAACTGAAAAGCGAGCCTGTACATGAAATCGACTACCTGTTCTGATTCGACATCCTTCGTGCCGGTTTGTTCCAGCTTTTTCGCCTCGTAGTACCAGGCCTCGGCGCCCAAGCCCTCGGCGGCGAAAGGCAGGGAAGGAAAATCGGGCTCGACAGGGGGAAGCTCCAAAGGAACCTCAGGAATCGAGGTTAAGGTTTCTTCGGGCGGCGGAATAATCTCCTGAGCGGCGAGCTTGACAATGCTCACGCCAGTGGAGATGAGGAGAAGTACAACCAGCAACAGGAGATTTCGCCTTTGGATCATAGTGCCTAGATGCGCGCAACCGCGACGAGACTGTCTGCCTTGTCGTCGTAAGGCCTTCCATCGAGGCCGCCATAAATATCCACTGAGGCGAAGCCCGCCTCCTTCAAGGCGTTTTTCATCTCAAAGCCCGAATAGAGGCGCAGAACAAAGGAACGGTCGATCAGGATCGAACCTTTTCGCAGGATCCAGCGGTTCAATTCGCCCTCCCAGTCGCCCACAACCTCATATTCCGTCCTCACCTGCCAGCCCGCCCTCTCGAATTCCTCATCGCTAATAAAATCCCTGGCTGCCGTCTCCTTGCTCACCGTCTCGATGACAAGACATCCGCCCGGCAGGAGATTTTTGGCCGAATTTTTCAGAAGAAGGATATCCTCCTCCCGCGTCGCGAAGTAGCCAAAACTTGTAAAAAGATTGATGCAGAGATTGTAGCTGCCCGGCCTCACAAAGCGTCGGGCGTCCTCTCTCAAAAATTCAGGGAAAGCGGCGGCGCCATCGCCTAGAACAGCTCCGGCCGTCTCCTTCGCGGCGTCGAGGTAGGCGCGCGTCAGATCTATGCCCGTCACTCTGTAGCCTCGGCTTGCCAGTTCAACCGAGTGCCTGCCCACACCGCAGCAGATATCCAGAATCCTCCCTCCAGGGGCGAGGGAGGAAAGCTTCAAAAGATTGTCCACCACCGTGGGCACTTCGGCCCACCTGGCCTCATCGAACATGAGGGGAGCGTAGATAACCCAAAAATCCTCATCCTCAAACCACTCCGGAGTTGTCAAAGCGCCTTATGCTCCACCACGAGGGTCATCGCGTAGCTGAGGATGTCCATATCCAGCTCGCCAGAGCCCTCCGACAGGATATCCCGCAGCTCTCGCCAATCGTCATCCGAGAGCACGCTCCCGTCGTAATCCTGAAGGAATATCCCCGCGATGACAAGGAGCCAGGCAGCCGCGCTCTCGGCATCTTTAGCCTGCCTATCTGTGAAGCTTTGGAGAATGTCCTCCCTCGCCGTCTGGGGAAGAAAGCCGAAATACCTTTCGACACAGGCCTTGAAATGAGCCGCGCGGGCGCTTGCGGGCAACTTTCCAGCCTCTGCCAGCGAACGCTCAAGGTCGTTTCTTGTCTTTTCTGAAGGTTTCATCCCTACGATTATCGGCATCCGGGCGCCCGCGCTTGACCGTCAACAGTCCTGCGATCCTGTCAACAAAGTCATGTTACCGCCAAAAGGATGACAAAATCGTAGAGAGCATGGCCGATAGCCAGGGCGTGGAGACCCTTGCCCCTTGCACGGAAGAAAGAAAAGAGAAGGGCGAGCATCGCGGCCGCCGTCATGCCCAGGAATCCTTGGGAACCATGCGAGACGCCAAACAGGAGCGCCGAACCGAGGGCTGCCAGGGCAGGGGAGAGCCCCGCCTTTTCCAGGCTCGTCACCGCAAAGAAGCGGAAGAAAAGCTCCTCGGAATACCCGATGCCGAGGCTGGAAACGGCCATGAGAAAGAGCGAAAGCCCGGTGTGTCCGTCGCCTTGAAAAGGGTAGAGGAGGGGATTCTGTGCCTTGGAAATGAGGGAGAAAAGCGCCAACCCGAGAGCGAATGCTCCCGCCGCCGCAGCGACAAGGAGCCCGTTCGCCAGATCCCCGGCGCGCGGCAAGAAACCTGAAATGCCTGGACTTGGCTTTCTCAGGCCGAAAGCATCGAAGCCCAGCCAGCGATGCATCACGAAGGCGATAAAGGCGAATCGCACAGCGCTTTTTACTGTCGAAAGCGCATACCAAGCCTCAGAGAAAAGGCCGAGCGAAGGTTGGGGCAGAAAAAGATCGATCCATGCGATGCC
>PGXP01000169.1:4273-6654 GCA_002839205.1 Spirochaetae bacterium HGW-Spirochaetae-9 | reverse complement strand
GCCCGCGAATCGCTGGAGCTGGATACGGGGACATTTTTCCATACCATCAAGGGTACGATGGAACATATCGCGCTCGCTGAATTGTTGTGGCTTAAAAGGTTTTCATCCTTTGGAAAATTTGCGAGTCTCGAGAACAATAAATATTTGACTTCCGAACCGGGGAAGGTGGAAAAGGATATCGTCGAGAAAATTGAGAATTGCCTTGTTATCCTTGAGGACCTGGATGAACTTCTGATCAAGCTCATCGATGAATTGAGCGAGGAAGCATTGCAGAGCGTCGTCCGCTACAAGAATACGAAGGGTGATGCTTTCGAAAAAATATATTACCAGACTATTCTTCATGTTCTGGTGCATGGCATTCACCATCAGGGCGAACTATCAGCCATGATGGACATTCTCAAGATCAAAAACGACTTTTCTGGCTTTACTTCGTATAAGTACAATTAGAAGAATGTGATTTCCTGGACTGATACCGACGTATCGACGCCGGAAAAGGTCGGGCTTTATAAGCCCGGCCTTTTTTTTGCCGCTTCGTAGGCGATGAGGGCTTTTTTCCGTTCAATGCCCCACTTGTAACCTCCGAAGGCGCCTGTAGATCGCAGTACCCTGTGGCAAGGTATCAGGAACCCGACGGGATTCTGACCCAGGGCTGTGCCGACGGCTCGTGATGAACCAGGCGCGCCAATCATTTCGGCGAGTCGGCCATAGGATACCAAGGCGCCTTCCGGGATCGAAAGGAGGGCTTGCCAGACTTTCAGCTGAAAATTGGTACCCTTGAGGTGGAGGCGCAAGGGCTCATCGCTCTGATCTGTCGCCCCAAAAGTGAAGTGCCGCATCGCTTGGGTCCTTGAAAGGCGGTCTTCGGTGAAGGTGGCTCCAGGCCAGCGAAGCCTGAGGGCTGCGAGGGCAGGTGCAGCCCTGTCAGGTGCCGGTTGGCCGCGTGCCGATTCATCATCCACGCTGTCAAGGAATTCGAGGGCACAGATGCCGCGCCGGCTCGTCGCCATAAGGCAGTTTCCAAAGGGGCTGGAGTGAATTCCCCAGCGGATTTCCAGCCCTTCTCCCGAGCTCTTGTATTCGCCGGGCGTCACGGCCTCGGTACTGATGAAAAGGTCGTGGAGGCGCGAAGGTCCGCTCAATCCCACTTCGAGGGAGGTATCGAGGAGCGTGGCCGATTCTTCCAGAAGCTTCTTGGCCGCTTCAACAGTGATGTATTGGAGAAAACGCTTGGGGCTGACGCCTGCCCATCGCGTAAATAACCGCTGGAAATGCCAGGGACTGAGGCCTATATGTCCGGCGACATCGTCCAGAGAGGGCTGCGCCGCGGCGTGCAGCTCCAGGTAGCGAATGGCTTCCTCGACGCGGTGGTAATCGTAAAGGATATCGTCCATGGATACACAATACGTGGGAATCCCGATATTTGCCACCCGATTCTTGCGGAATGCATTGGGGCTCTGGGACTTGTTTCGCGTACGGAAAGGGGATACCACCATTAATCATGAAATTCATCCTTCTTCCGGACGAATATTCCATCTACCGCTTCGGCCCGGGGCAGATTCCCTCTTTCGATCCGCGGAGCCAGGCGTTTTATTGCGTGACCAGCACGATGGAGGAAGTTTCCGTCGTGTGCGCTTCCGGGGCGCTTGAGGGAGCCTTGAAGGTGGAGTATGGCTGGCGGCTGCTCAAGATCGCCGGCCCTCTCGACTTCAGCCTTGTGGGAGTGCTTGCGGAGGCAAGCAGGATCCTGGCCGCGGCAATGGTAAGCATCTTTGCCGTGTCGACCTTTGATACCGACTATCTGCTCGTGAAGGCAGGGAAACTGGATGACGCCAGGGCCGCTCTCGAAGGGGGCGGGCACAGTGTGGAGATTGCGTTGGAACAGGAGGAAAAATCAGGAATCAGCGATGGAGAAATCAGCGTATGAGACGCTTCGTCTGCCTGGGCTTTATCTGCCTCACCCTGGCCGGGCGAGGCTACGCCTTCGATGCGGGGTCGATCCAATGGCGCTCGCTCGGCCAGGAAGACGGTTTTAACGGGGGCTCTGTCGCCTCCATCATCCAGGACAGGCAGGGCCTGGTGTGGGTCGCCGCGGCTGGCGGGCTTTACCGATACGATGGACATAGTTTCGAGGTTCTAAAGCCTGATCCGGGAATGAATTCTCTGGCTTCTTCCTCTATAAGCGCGGTGATAGAGGACAGGAAAGGAAATCTGTGGGTGGGCACCGATGGTGGAGGCCTTACCCGCTATGATGCCGCCGCGGGAAGGTTCGAGAGGATAAGGCTTTCAACGCCCGAGGACTCGGAGAGGTATGGAGGCAACCCAGGCGACAGAATCGCCGCGCTCGCCCAGGACGAGTCAGGAAGGATTCTCATCGGCTCGGC
>PGXP01000169.1:0-4223 GCA_002839205.1 Spirochaetae bacterium HGW-Spirochaetae-9 | reverse complement strand
CGGCTCGGCTGATGGCTCTGTCAGGTCAGTGGATCCTGAGGAGCGAGGGGCAGCTCCGAAATTCATCAGGGCGCCAGACCGGAACGCGGTGAGCTCGCTCTTCGTGGATTCGAAAGGCGTGATATGGGTAGGCACGGACGGCGCCGGGCTTCTTGCCTTCGATACTGATGGGAAGTCAGCATCGACCTTCCTGCATGACCCGGGCGACTCGGGAAGCATCGGCTCGGACAGGGTGAGCGCGATAATCGAGGATTCTCTCGGATTTCTGTGGATTGGCTTTGCCGATGGAGGCATCGACCTTTTCGAGGAAGGGAGATTTAGGCACGCGACGCGCGAAGCGAATGACAGGAAGCCGCTTCCTCCGGTAACTACCCTTGCAGAGGATGTGAGGGGGCAGATATGGGCCGGATTCCACGGCAACGGTGTAGGCATTCTCGATCCTTCCAGCATGGAGACCCTCGTCTCATCCCTTGTCGACGGGAAGGAAGTGCGATTCCTTATGCGCGACAGGAGGGGATTGATGTGGGCAGGTCTCAGTAGGGGCGGCCTGCTGACCGGCGACCTCCGCTCGTCAGCATTCTCGCGCTATTCCGTATCCCGCGAGGGAAGGGCGATGGATTCCATCGGCGCAATCGTAGAATTGCCTTCGGGAACCCTCGTCACCGCTTCCCGAACGGCCGGAATCCTCGGCTTTGATCCGCTCACCGACTCTTTCTCGGCCATGCGCATCAGGGCGGGCGAGATCGATCCTGGCGACCTGCGCGATGTGCTTGCCGCCGAAGACGGCACGCTCTGGATAGGCACTTCCGGTTTGGGGCTCCTGCGCCGAGCCCCCGACGGTTCTGTTTCGCGCTTTATGCATGATGAGGGAAGACCGGAAAGCCTGGCTTCTTCTTCAATTTTAAGCCTTCTCGAGGCGGGATGGGGCAGGCTATGGGTCGGGACGGATGGAGGGGGACTGGACCTCTTCGATCCCTCGAAGGGAGCAGCGCTGCATTGGGGAAAAGAAGGCGATCAGCCAGCCCTTATCTCCGCTTCCATTATAACCTGCCTTATCCGCGATTCGAAGAACAGGGTGTGGGCTGGATCGGCCGATGCAGGGCTCTTCGTCCTCGATCCGGGAGGTACGCACTTCCGGCCGGTGGGGCGTGATGAGAGACGGGCCGAGGGAATTGGGGATCTGAGGATAGAAAGCATATTCGAAGACTCGCGCGGGACACTCTGGGTGGGCACGGGAGGGGGCGGGCTTGTCGCGCTGGACCCGGGCACCGGCGCGGTGGTCCGCCGCGGCAGCGCCATGGGACTCGTCGCGAACGCCGTCTACGGGATCACGGAGGACAATGCCGGTATTTTGTGGATACTCAGTTCGGCGGGGCTCTTCAGCCTCGATCCCGGAAGGAACGACGTGTTTCTGTTCGGAAGAGAGGATGGTCTGAACGGGGGCGGGCTCGATGCGGGTGCCATACTGTTCTCCAGGGGAGGGGAGTTGTGGGTGGGAAGCGGGGAAGGGCTTACCCGCTTCGATCCGGCGCGCATTGCCCGCTATGCTCCTGCGCCCGATGTGGTTCTTTCCGGGATTGAGCCCATGGGTGAGGGGTCCTCAATGCTGCGCTCGGCTGATGGTACGGGGATTATCCTTGACCATGATAATATGGGATTGAGTTTTTCAATCGCGGCAGTGGACTTCGCGGCGCCTGGCCGTAACCGCTACGCCATGCGACTTGAGGGTCGCCAGAGCGCCTGGACCCAGATGGGCAACGTCAACATGGGCTACATCGCGCCTCTTGCGCCCGGGCGCTACATGCTCAGGGTTCGGGCGGCCAACGGCAACGGTATCTGGAATGACTATGGGGCATCCCTCTCCATTATCGTGCGGTCGCCCTGGTGGGGAACCTGGTGGTTCCGCACCCTTGTGCTGGGTACAGCCGCGGTCGGCCTGGCCGCGGCGATAGCGGCGAGGGTCGGGAGTCTGCGGCGCAGGAACGCCCTCCTCGTCAAATTCGCGCGCCACATCGAGGAAGCCCGCGAAGAGGAAAGGACTATCGCGGCCCGCGATGTCCACGACGAGATAGGCCAGCACCTCATGGTGCTCAATTTTAATGCCTACTGGCTCGCTTCCCACGCGGAAACGACGCCAGCCGAACGCCTGCCTGTCGTCAAGGAGATGCAGAAAGCTATCCTCGACGCAATGGCCTCCGTGAAGGCCGTAGCTACCCGCCTGAGGCCGCAGGCTCTCGATACTCTCGACTTTCCCGACGCTTTGCGCTGGTATGTGCGAAGTTTCGGGAGGATGAGCGGGATCACGACAAAGTTGGACATCGGCGAAGGCTGGAAGGAGCTTCCCCGCGAAGCCGCGAAAGCCTTCTTCCGCCTCCTCCAGGAGATGCTGAGCAACGTCGCGAGGCATTCGGGCGCGAAGCATGTTTTTGTGCGCTTTGCCGCCGACGGGGATGATTTCATGCTTGAAACCAGGGATGACGGCAAGGGAATCGAGCCCGGAAAGGTGGACGCGCAGGATTCTTTCGGCATAATGGGAATGAGAGAGGGCTGCGTGTCGCTGGGTGGATCGCTGGCGATTTCCGGGGCGCCGGGCCAGGGCTGCGCCGTGGTGGCCCGTCTCCCCAGGAAGGGCGGGATCGCCGACCCGGAACAAGGTGGATGAAAATGCTGAACATTCTGATCGCCGACGACCATTTCCTCGTACGAAAGGGCCTTCGCCAGCTGCTCGAGGAGAAACTTCCCGTGACAGGCTTCGACGAGGCGGAGGATGGGTTGAAAGCCCTCGAACTCGCGCGCCGCAGGCACTATGATCTGGTCATCCTGGATTTTTCCATGCCCGGAAGGGACGGACTCGACCTCATCCGCGACCTCAAGGACAACGATCCATCCACCCATATCCTCATCCTGACCATCCTGCCCGAGGAACAGTACGCCCTGAGGGCTTTCAGGCTGGGGGCTTCCGGATGCGCCAACAAGGCTATAGACCCCGGGGAACTCGTTGAGGCAGTGAAGACTGTCGTGGCTGGGCACCGCTATCTGAGCCCCAAGGCCAGCGAGCTTCTTCTCGAGGATGTTGCGAAAGGCGCCGAGGAACCACACAAGCGGCTTTCGGACAGGGAATACCAGATATTCACGCTCCTCGCGGCGGGCACAAGCGTGGGCGAAATAGCCGGAATCCTCTCACTCAGCGTGAAGACCGTGAGCACCTACCGCACAAGGCTTCTGGAAAAGATGAATATGGAAAACAACGCCCAGCTCCTGAACTATGCCTTCCACCATGGCCTGGCCGGTTTCGACGGCAGGAAGATGGACGGCCTGTAGGAGAATGTCCTACAGAAAATACCGAAGACTTCCTACATACTCCGGGGGAGAACTGTCCTAGAATCCAGTCTATGCTCGGCGAAGACCCTTCCGGTCCGCCGACCCCAGGAGGATCGACAATGAATGGAAAATTCGCATTGAAGCAGCGATGGATCGTTGCGCTGGCCGCGGTCGTCATGATCGTCGGCGCGACAGGCGCCCTCGGAGCGCAGTCGGTGTTGAGGGTAGGCAATGCCACCGAGCCCGCATCCCTTGATCCGCAGTATTCCACGACGGGAGCGACACAGCAGGCTTCCCAGCAGATTTTCGAGACAATCGTGGGACGTGACAAGAATCTCCAGCTTTCCCCAAGCCTCGCGCTGACATGGAAGGAAGTGGATCCGCTCACCTGGGAGCTCAAGCTGCGCCAGGGCGTGAAGTTCCATGACGGCAAGGATTTCGGCGCCGACGACATCATATACAGCATCAAGCGCATCCCGCGCGTGCCCGATTCCCCTTCCAGCTACAAGCGCAACGTGGCGGCGGTGAAGGACGTCGTGGCGGTGGACAATTACACTGTCCGCATCCTTCTGAAGACCACCCAACCCCAGCTTCCCCTGGACCTGTCATTCGTCTATGTGCTTCCCTCCACGACGCCGATCGAAGCCACGATCGACGATTTCAACAAGGGAAAGTACGTCGTCGGAACCGGACCCTTCAAGTTCGTGGAATGGGTGAGGGGAGACAGGCTGGTACTTGAAAAATTCGCGGCATACTGGGGCAGGAAGTCTTCCTATGACAAAGTCATCTTCCGCCCGATCACCAACGACCCCTCCCGCGTCGCCGCCCTTCTGGCTGGAGACGTGGATATCATCGACCAGGTGTCGCCCGTGGATCAGGACAGGCTGAGAAAGGATTCCCGC
>PGXP01000168.1 GCA_002839205.1 Spirochaetae bacterium HGW-Spirochaetae-9 | reverse complement strand
AACCGCCGCGGAAGGGAAGCTTCCGTTTTCCTTGCCTGCACGCAAGGGTCCGGGGTAAGCTGGGGCTCCTGGCCCGGCAGTACCGCATACCCGTTGAAAGCGAAGTGCGCGTCTACCCCGACATCCTTGAATTAAAAAAATACCTGCGGATGACCACCCTCAACAGGATTGAGCAATTAGGCTACAGAAAGCGCGAGCCCGGCGGGGAAAATGAATTCGACTTTCTCCGGGAATACCGGAGCGGGGACGACTACAAACGGATACACTGGAAGGCCACCGCTAAACGGCGTTTCCCCGTGACCCGCATCTACGACAGGGAGTACAACCGCAACGTGGTGTGCCTGCTGGACGGCGGAAGGATGATGACCACCCGCTATGGTCTCCTCACCAAGCTGGACTATGCGGTTAACGCAACGCTGGTCCTGGCGGCGGCTGCGAAAACACGGAAGGACCTGTTCGGCCTCACCGTCTTCGCCGACGGCATTCGCTCGCATGTCCAGCCCGGGCGCGGCTCGCGGCTCTACACCGGGGTCCTGCCCGCGCTCTGTGCGGCGCAGGCGGAGTACATCCAGTCAGATTACCGGGGCGCTTACGCGCACATCACCGAGCGTGTCAGAAAGAACTCGATTCTCTTTGTGTTTTCCGAGCTCTACAACAGGATTGTTTCGGAGGACCTCACCGCGATGCTGGAAATGCTTTCACGCCGTCACACCGTCCACTTCGTGAGCTTCGAGGAAAAGGAAGAAGAGGATGATGACGACAGCCCGGAGGGCATCGCCCGCTGGACCCTGCAGAGGGAGCAGACCCTGGAGAAGGAGCTCATCATCCGGGAGCTGGCTCGCAAGGGCGTGCACACCCTCCGTGTCAACCACGAGGACATCACCCGCCGGGTGGTGAATTCCTACCTGTCATCCTGATAACACCCCGGGCCGCGTAGAGCGTCAGCAGAAGCACGTTAACCGACATGATGATGAGCCGGTGCTCCACCGGAAGCTTCATGGGCGTGATAAGCCCCTCGATGAGCCCCGCCGCCAGCAGGAGTGCGATGACCCCTCCCAGGACCATGAGCCCGTTTTTCGCGCTCTCCTTCAGCGCCAGGAGACGGGGCAGTCTGTGTGGATAAATCAGCGATGTTCCGATACTGAGACCCGCGCCTGCCGCCATTACGATTGCTGGAAGCTCCAGCGATCCGTGAATCATGATGATTGAAAAAAAATCCAGAAAGTGGCCGTTCATATAATAGATGGCCATCAGCGCTCCCAGCATGAATCCGTTCCGCACCAGGATAAACAGCGTCCCCAGGCCGAAGGTGATTCCCAGCGCAAAACAGTACACGGACACCATGCTGTTGTTGAACCAGACATAGAGAGACAGGGCCGTCCGCATTCCATCGGGAATATTATCGAAGTTGCTGAACTGCGTTCTGAGCTCCAGGTCCCGTACCGCCATATCGTACATGCGGTCGGGGAGGAATATCTCCCCCAGGACAACGTTATTGTTGACCATCAGAAAGGAAGCAAGGATCGAAAGGCTAAAAACGACCGCGGAGGCCAGCATTGCGTACCTGAGCCGGTAGAGAAGAGCGGGAAAGCGTTCGGTAAAAAAACCGGTAATTCCCGACAGGCGCACCTTCTCTGGACGGTAAAACGCAGTATGGCATTTCCGCACCAGCTGGTTCAGGTACTCCGTAACACCGTTTTCTCCGTACATCGTCCCGCACCGGGAAAGGTCGTCGGCGGACTGCTGATACAGCCGTCCGAGCTCCATTACCTCTTCAAAGGAACGCTTTTTTGTTTCCAGCAGGTCCTCGAGGCGCCGCCAGCGGTCTTTTCGTGCGGAAGTAAAATCCCTTAAAGATTCCATTGTTCTTCAGTAATCAGGTAATTTTTTACGTCAAGGCATAAATATTTCATATAATTCCCATAAGCCCAGGTCCTGAAATATCTCATTTATTTTTTTCTTGCAAAAAAGGTGACATGGTGCCGAAATATGTTTCTCTCCATGAGCGCCGGCGCATCGGTTGACCGACTGTTCGGATAAGGGGTTTTCATCATGACCGAAACAAAGACGATAGCCTCTCTTCATAATCTCATCAGGGAAATAACGGAAATCGAAGCGGAGCTGGAGTCGCATATCGACAGCACCATGTGGATAAGCGATCCGCACGGCGCCGGAGAACGATTCGTGTCCATACTCAAGGGACGCTTCGGGCTGGTGTGGAAAATCTGCCTGGAGGCCCTCCCTAAAACATTCTCGTCGGAAAAAATCGACTTCCTCGGGAGAATCATCCGGCGCGAGCGCTATTTTACCACCCCGGAGTTCTCCATTGAACGCCAGGATGTCATATCCGCCCTGGTAAAAATCATCCAGTACCGTGTTGAAAACTCCAAAAAATTCGAGGAGATCCGCAAAAACATCAACAAGGACCTGCGCGTAATCCTTGAAAACCTCATCCTGAAATACCCGGTACCTAACATCGTCTACGAGAACGACATCATTTCCGACAGGGTCATCAGCTCCCTCTGCAAGATAGTCAAGCAGGTAATCCTGGGACACCTGCTGGTCCTGGGTGATGTTTTCGACCGCGGCGATGATCGGCAGCAAGGCGTGCTGCGGTTGGGCGCGAATCCGGCGAGTGGCTTCCAGGCCGTCCATCTTCGGCATCTGCATGTCCATCAGGACCAGATCGTAGTCCTGCCGGGCGAGCAGTTCGAGCGCTTGTTCCCCGTTTTCGGCCGTATCGGCGGTGACGCCAAATTCACTGAGCAGCTCGAGGGCGATTTCACGGTTGATGGCCTCGTCTTCGACGACCAGCAGATGGTGGCCGGCCAGCGTGTCATGGACGGCCTGCGGCGTCAGGCCGGTGAAGCTTGGCGTCAGGGCATCCGTGGCATCGTTGCCCGGTTTCAAGCGGGCCGTGAACCAGAAACGGCTGCCCTGGCCCGGCGTGCTGCTGACGCCGACACTGCCGCCCATCAGTTCGGCCAGGCGGCGGGTGATGGCGAGGCCCAGGCCGGTGCCACCGAACTTGCGGCTGGTCGAGCTGTCGGCCTGCTCGAAGATGGCGAACAGGCGGGCGATGGCCTCTGCCGAAATGCCGATGCCGGTGTCGGCGACCTCGAAGTGCAGCTTGACTTCACTGTCGCTCGCGGAGATCTGGCTGACCCTGATCGTCACGCTGCCCTGCTCGGTGAACTTGATGGCGTTGCCGGTGAAGTTGATCAGGCACTGGGTGATGCGTGTCGGGTCGCCGATCAGCGTTTGCGTGAAATCGTCGGATTCGGTTTGCAGGACCAGTCCCTTTTCGCGGGCGCGTTCTCCGAGCACGGAAACGACGCGTTTTAGAATGCTGCGAATGTCGACCGTGGTTTCATCGAGTTGCAGCTTGCCGGCCTCGATCTTGGAAATGTCCAGAATGTCGTTGAGGACGGCGAGCAGATGCTGGGATGAGGCGTCGATCTTGTCCAGCCGGTCGACCTGTGTCGCCGTCGGATTGTCGCGGCGCAGCAAGTGGACCATGCCGAGCACGGCGTTGAGCGGCGTCCGGATTTCATGGCTCATGTTGGCCAGGAAAGCGCTTTTCGAACGGCTGGCGGCTTCGGCTGCCTGTCGCGCGATGTCCAGTTGCGCCGTACGCTGTCTGACTTCGGCTTCGAGGTGATCGCGGTATTGCTCCAGCTCCAGCGCGATACGGCGCGCTTCGCTGATGTCCGAGAAGGAAACCACAGTTCCGCTGATGACGCCGCCGTGCAGGGTTGGCGTGATGGTCAGGCGGACCGGGAACATGTCCCCGTTCTTGCGCCAGAAAACGTCCTCCAGGCGGCGCGTCAGGCCGTCGCGGGAAGTCAGGTGAAGTGGGCAGTTGGCGAGCGGATAGGGCGTTCCGTCGGCTTGGTGATGGTGGAAAAGGTCATGAGTGCTACGCCCGAGGACCTCTTCTTCGCTGAAGCCGAGCAGGGCCAGACCAGCCGGGTTGATGAACGAGCAGATGCCGTTGGCGTCGGCACCGTACACCCCTTCGCCAAGCGTCTCGAGGATCATCCGTTGCCGCGCCTCGCTCTCCATGAGCGCCTGCTCGGCAGTGGCCAGTTGGCGCAAGTCGACGTCGAGGCAAAACATCATCGTGCCGAGGTCGGCCGTATCGACCACGGTGTGGCTCGAATAGACCTCGACCGGATGGCCGTCCTTGTGGCGCAGGGTCAGGCGCCCGGCCGGCATGCCGGTTTTGTTGGTGAACATCCAGTCGACGGCGTGTTGCAC
>PGXP01000167.1:1777-6051 GCA_002839205.1 Spirochaetae bacterium HGW-Spirochaetae-9 | reverse complement strand
ACGTTTCAGGATCCTCGATCTCGTGGTGAGGAAAGCCGCCAAGGACAAAGTGATTATGGCCGGATGCGGGGCGGAGAGCACGAAGGAGACTATCGATCTCGTGAAACGCGCCGCCGATACGGGAGCCACCATGGCCAGCATCCTGATGCCCTGCTTCTTCGCGAAGAAGATGACGGATGAAATCCAGGAACGCCACGCCTACGAGGTAGCCGACGCTTCACCTATCCCTATCGTGCTCTACAACAATCCTTCGGTGAACGCTGGCGTTACCATCAGGCTTCCCCTGGCCCTGCGCCTTGCCGCCCACCCCAATATCGCGGGCGTAAAGGACAGCTCCAAGGAAACCTACGTCGAAAACCTGGGCGCGGCATCGGATAAGTTCCACATTATGGCGGGCTCGGCCGCCTACTTCCTCGACCTCATGAGCAAGGGCGGTTCAGGTGGCGTGCTCTCCCTGGCCAACGTCTTCCCCGAACAGTGCGCGATGCTCTACAAGGCCATCAAGGCCGGGCGCGAGGCTGAAGTGGACGAACTCAACACAAAATTGATAGCTTTGAACAGCAAGGTCTCCGGCGCCTTTGGCGTCGCGGGCGTCAAGGCAGCCATGGACATGATGGGTTTCGCGGGTGGACTGCCCCGACGCCCCTACAAAGGCCTGAATGATGCCGACAAGGCGACGCTCAGGATTGATCTGGAACACAGCGGCTTCCTCAGCTGAAGCCCCTGAACATATAGGACTCTCATAAAGAGAGAAGGAGAACACAATGGCACGACCGAAGAGTCTGAATATCTCTGAGATGAGCTACGATGAGGTAGCCGAACATCTCAAGACCAACGACACTATCATCATTTCCATGGGATCCACCGAGAAGCATGGCGCGCATTGCCCCCTCGGCACCGATACCTTCACGGCCCTGGGCGTCATCGAAAGAGCCGCCGAGCTCTCGAACACCCTCTACACCCCCATCATCCCCGTCGGCTACTCCCCCCACCACATGGGCGAGCTCAACCATGGAACCGGCACGATGACCTTCTCGGGCGACACCTATCGCCGCGTCGTGTACGATATCGGCAAGTCCCTGATATTCCACGGCTACAACAAGCTCATCTTCGTCACGCACCATGGCAGCAATACCAAGGTTATCGACGAAGTGCTCAGGCGCATCCGCTACGAATCCGGCTGCTTCGTTGGCTGGTACAAGACCCCCACCGAGCGCAACTACGAGCTGCTCAAGGGCATCGTCGAGGGACCGCCCGAGGAAACCCCGGGATGGCACGCCGGCGAAATCGAGACGAGCACCGCGTGGGCATACAGCGGCTACATCGACATGGACAAGGCTCATCCCGACCGCACCCACGCTCCCCGCTTCATGGGTCCCGCTTTCAGCAAGCACGACGGTTCGGGCATGGTAACCTTCGAAGGTGGAGAGAATATGTGGGTGCCGATGGAGCACCACGAGTATTCCGACACCGCGACCATCGGCAACCCGCTCAGGGCCACCAAGGAAAAGGGCCTCAAGTTCTTCGACCTGGCATCCAAAGGCCTGGCCGATCTCATCGAGGAAGTGAAGAAGTTCCCCATCGTCGTTTCCGAAGAAAAACGCGTGTTCAACAACCGCGCATAGTTTCCGGGTAACAGCATAATGGCAAAAAGGCTCTTTCCGGGTGAACCATTCGGAAAGAGCCATTTTTTTAGGAGTGAACAGTGAAACGATTGGATAATAGAGTAGCAGTAGTGACAGGTTCGGCTCAGGGCATGGGATATGCCATAGCCGAGGCCATGGCGGCGGAAGGCGCCAGAGTGGTCATCAGCGACATCAACGCGGCCCAGATAGCCGCCGCCGTCGAGTCCCTCAAGGCCAAGGGCTACGAAGCCGCGGGATACGCCATGGATGTCACCAAAAAAGCCGATGTCCTGTCCATCATGGCCAGAATCAAGGCGGAAATGGGGAGCATCGATATCCTCGTCAACAACGCCGGCGGCGGCCTCAACACCCCCTACAAGCTCGAGGAGATCGAGGAAAAGCACTGGGACCTCGTTCTCGGCGTCAACCTGAAAGGTTCCTTCTTCTGCTGCCAGGCGGTACTGCCGTATATGGTAGAGGCAAAAAAAGGCGCAATCGTGAACATCGCGGCCCTGGCCGGGCACTGGCGAGCCACGCTCGCCGGCGTCGCCTACACCTCCGCCAAGGCGGGCGTCGAAGGCCTGATGCGCCAGCTCGCCTATGACTTCGGCCCCATGGGCATCCGCGTAAACGCCGTTGCCCCTACCGTCACCTTGACGGGCGACCGCATGAAAAATCTCTGGGGATCCAAGGCCGAGGAAGAACAGCAGAAGACAATGAACGCCATCCCTCTCCGCCGATTGAGCGAACCGTCCGAAATAGCCGCTGCTGTCGTATTCCTCGCTTCCGACGAAGCGAGCTACATCACCGGCATCACCCTGGACGTCGTGGGCGGCAGGTACCTGCGCTAAACTTCGGGAGGAAGTCATGAACAAACAGTGGACAGTCCTGCTTCCCGAACCCATCGAGGAAGAGGCCAGAAAACTTCTCGATGAGGCTGGTCTTCAGGTCATCCAGTCGCCCGACAAGACTCCGGCGACGGTTGCCTCCCTGATGGAGGAAGCCGACGCCGTAGTCCTGCGCACGGGCATAAAGATGACAGCCGAACTCCTCGCGAAGGGCACAAAGCTCAAGATGGTATCGCGCACCGGCGCCGGTTTCGACAATGTCGATATCGAGGCAGCCACAGCCCAGGGCGTCATCGTCTCGTCGAGCCTGGGCGCGAACACCACAACGGTGGCTGAACACGCCCTCGCCCTCATTTTAGCCCTCTACAAGCACCTGCCCACGCTGGACAGCGAAACCAAAAAGGGCAACTTCAAGATCCGCTATGCCTATCTGCCACGCGACATGCGCGAGAAAACCTTGGGCGTCATTGGCTGCGGCCGCATCGGCCAGACGATAGCCAAGGCTTGTCACGACTCTTTCGGCATGAAGATCATCGCCTACGATGAATTTCTTCCCGATGTGGTGCAAAAAAGCCTCGCTTCATGGATCGAGTTCACCAGTCTCGACGATCTCTGCGCCCGTTCAGATGTCATCACCATGCATGTTCCGCTCACCGAAGGCACGCGTGGACTCATCAACGCCTCGAGGCTCGCCCTCATGAAAAAAGACGCTGTCATCGTCAACACGTCGCGGGGCGGAGTCATCGACGAAGCAGCCCTGGCCACCGCACTCAAGGAAGGGAAGCTGGGCGGCGCCGGTCTCGATGTCTTCGAGGATGAACCACCGAAAGCCGGCCATCCCCTCTTTTCCTGCGAAAATGCCATTCTGACCCCCCATGCCGCCGCCCTTACCCAGGAATGCGTCGTGCGCATGGCCGTTCTCGGCTCCCAACGCGTGATCGACCTCGCCCAGGGGTTCAATCCGGGCAATATCGCCAATCCCGAAGTGCTGAAGCAGCAGCGCTGGGAGTATTTGAAAAGTAAAGCCTGACTTTGAGCCTTGTTCTCGCTGCGCTGACGAGCGTCGGCGCGGCGAGAATCCGAGGGGCTTTCCCTCAAGCCATCATTCAGCCTTGGGCAGCGGCGTGCTGAGGACGATCTCAAATCGCTCGCGCGAACAGAGATCATCCTTGAGGAAAACGAGGCAACCCTCCATGCCGAGCACCATCAGAACGACACGCTCCAGGACTCCTGCATTGATGGAAAGAAGATTCCAGAGACATTCCTTCTGCCTCTCGTCCGAAACCGAGCGGATGATGAGTTCGAGGTAACCCGCTTCATGGAGTACGGCAGATATCCAACCTGTTTTTTTTACGAACTCTGCAGTATTTGTCGCCCCCGAGGCGATCATGGGGTGGGATGAAATCCACGAGGAGTGAAAACCTGGAATCTTGATAACCCGCCCATCGGGCAGAATCCAGGAAGCCCCATGGGCGAGTTCGTACATTTTTGCAGCAGCCATCAGCGTGCCTCCCTTTCGGCCATGCCAGGAAAGTCTGACCAGTGGCCCAGAAAATCAGTGAAATGCCGGGGCCGGGAAGCACTTATCGGTGCATACCCTGGGATCTCGAGCCGATATGACCACAGAAGGAGATGCTTCAATCCCACAGCCTTCTTGAGTTGCCTGTTCAAGGGAAAATTCCCATATTTATCGTCGCCCAGTATGGGGTGGCCGTGCATCGCCAAATGTCGCCGAATCTGATGCGTTCGGCCACTTCCCAGTTCAAGTTCCAAAAGGGAGAAGGCCGGGCTGATTCCTTCA
>PGXP01000167.1:0-1667 GCA_002839205.1 Spirochaetae bacterium HGW-Spirochaetae-9 | reverse complement strand
CCGCGCAGACAGCCCTGTAAAACTTTCCAATGCCACGTTCCGCAAGAAGCTCCGACCAGGCGGCAGCCGCCGCCGCATTCCTGGCGAGGATCATGCAGCCGGCAGTCTCCTTGTCGAGGCGATGGACAGGGAAGGGCTTGAAACCCAGCTCGGCCTCAACGACAGAGAGCACGGTGCTTCCGACGCCTTCGCCGGGCTGGGAAGGTAGTCCCGATGGCTTGTCCACGACCACCACGTCGTCGTTTTCGAAAAGTATCCCTATCATTCCTGCCAGCCTACCTGAGTTTCCAAGCTTTTAGCAAGCGAAAGTTATATACTTGAATGTATATCGCGATCCTATAGGACTGCGGTTTTATCCTGTTTTATTGCGTATTGCGCATTTGTTCCTTTTTTGTTAGCTTTAACTCGAGAGGGATCGCATGAAAAATCATCGCTGGTTCGTTTTTCTATTAATGTTCATCGCGGCTGGCAGCTTTGCCTGGGCCGAGGGGAGCGGTGAACCCGATCTCACTTCGCAGATGGCTACCCTTGTGCTCCAGCTCGCTCTCGTGCTCTTCGCCGTGCGCGGCGGCGGCGCGCTCGCCCAGAAGCTCAAGCTCCCCTCCGTCATCGGCGAACTTCTGGCCGGCGTCGTTATCGGTCCCTATGCGCTGGGCGCCCTGCCCCTGCCCGGCTTCGCCCAAGGTCTATTTCCCCTTTCCCAGGGATTCGCCATAAGCCCCGTCCTCTATGCTTTCTCCTCGGTAGCGTCGATTATTCTCCTCTTTTCCTCGGGCCTCGAGACCGACATAGACATGCTGCTCCACTACTCGTTCGCTGGCGGCATCGTAGGCTTGGGCGGCGTCGTCGCCAGCTTCGGCCTCGGCGCTGCTGTGGGAGCCCTTCTCACCCAGCAGTCCTTCTTTTCACCGGCGGCCATGTTCCTCGGCATCATGAGCACGGCGACATCGGTGGGCATCACGGCGCGCATTCTCTCCGACAGGAAGAAAATGGATTCGCCCGAAGGCGTGACAATCCTCGCGGCGGCCGTCTTCGACGATGTGCTCGGCATCGTGTGTCTCGCCGTCGTCATGGGCATCGTCGCCGCCATGACAGGACAGGCCGAGGGCGGGCTCTCCAGCGTGGCGATCGCGGGCATAGCCCTGAAAGCCTTCGGCATATGGCTCGGATTCACTGCACTCGGACTCCTGTTCGGCAAGAAGCTTGCGGCGACGCTCAAGAAACTGGGCGGTGAGACGACCTATCCTGTCCTTGCCCTTGGGATGGCCCTCCTCCTTGCGGGATTCTTTGAAATGCAGGGTCTGGCCATGATAATCGGAGCCTACATCGTCGGCATCAGTCTCTCCAAGACGGAGATAGCCTTCCTGATACAGGACAAGACCAAGCCCCTTTACGATTTCTTTGTACCCATATTCTTCGCGATCATGGGCATGCTCGTCGACGTGAGGCAGATACTGAATCCCGTCGTTCTCGGTTTCGGGCTCGCATATACCGTCACTGCCGTCCTCGCCAAGGTACTGGGATGCGGCCTGCCGGCCCTCTTCCTGGGCTTCAATCCGAGAGGAGCGGCGCGTATCGGTATCGGCATGGTTCCACGTGGCGAGGTCGCCCTCATCGTGGCGGGGATAGGTCTCTCCGGTGGCATCCTGGATCCTTCGATTTCCGGC
>PGXP01000166.1 GCA_002839205.1 Spirochaetae bacterium HGW-Spirochaetae-9 | reverse complement strand
GATGAGGACGTACTGGCCTGTCCTCCCGCCGAAGAGCTCCATATCGGCTACCACATGCTCGGGCCTGAAGGCGAGGAACTGGACGACAGCGTCGAAATGCAGGGTTCCAATGGCGGCTTTGACCGCTGCCTTGTCCCTGATGTCGGCCTTGAGAACCTTTACGCCAGGCTTTTCCTTTTCCGGTCGGCTTCCCCTGTTGAGATGGAAGACTTCATAGCCCTTACCCATGGCTTCGTCGGTACAGGCGGCCGAGATGTTGCCTGTTCCCCCTATGATGAGCACGCGCATTTCGTCACCTCGAAAGTAAAAATATTGCTTGACACCTGACGTCTTACAACGTAAGATTACGAAATTGCGTCCGATCTGTCAAGAAGAATCGTCCGATGAGGCGGGCGGCGAACCACTTCGGCAATGAACCTCGTCAAGGAGACATGATGTTTGAATTCGTACCTGAAGAAATAGCCATAAAAAAAACCAAAGTGAGGGAATTGCTTGCGGAGCAGGGCCTTGATGCCGTCTATCTCAAGAAGAGCGCCAATTTTTCCTGGCTGACGGGCGGCGCCTACAACCTCATAGGTCTTGCCACCGAATTAGGGTATACAGGAGCCTTGGTGACAACCGATAGGCTTTTCATCATTTGCACCAATATCGAAGCGCCGCGCCTGAAAGAAGAAGAGCGCCTCGAGGAAGAAGGTTATGAGATCGTTGCCTTCCCCTGGAACGAGGACCAGGAAGCCGCTATCGTGGCAAGGCTGGCAGGGGGGAAGTTCGGTGCCGACCATACGTTCCCGGGAGCCGTTGATATTTCCTCCAAGCTTAATCCCCTGCGCTATTCGCTCTCCCCCTGGGAGGTGGAGCGTTACCGAAAGCAGGCCCTCGATACTGCCCGGATAGCCGAAGAGACGGCCATGACTATACGGCCAGGCGACGAGGAACGCGCCGTCGTGGGCAGACTTTCAGAGAAGCTTTGGAAGAACGGCATGGATTTTATCGGCGTCTTCTGCGCCGCCGACGACAGGATTTCGCGCTACCGTCACCCTATCGCTACGGACAGGAAGATCGAAAAGCGGGCCATGATAAGCGTGAACACGCGAAATCGGGGGCTCATCGTTTCCATAACCCGTTTCATGCAGTTCGGGAAGCTGCCTGCCGACCTTAAAAAGCTCTACGAAGACAATGTCTATGTCGACACGGCCATGATGGCGTCGACGATTCCCGGCAGGCCTGCTGTTGAAGTGTACGAGGCGGCGCTGCGCGCCTATGCCGAAGTGGGCTATCCGGAGGAGTACAGGCTCCATCATCAGGGCGGTTCGATCGGTTATATTGGGCGCGACTACAAGGTGACAGCCCATACGAAAGAAATCATACAGCCCAATCAGGCATTCACGTGGAACCCTTCAATAACAGGCATGAAGAGCGAGGATACGATGCTTGCCACCGTCAAGGGTCCTGTTATCATGACTGAGCCCGCGCTATTCCCCGTGCTGACGGTGGAGAGGGACGGCTATGTTTTCCGCAGACCTGGGATCATGGAACTATAGGGCTGATTGCAGGCCCTTATATTGTGTTGGTCGAATTTGTTAACAGGAGGCAGGACATGCAGAAGAAAAGAGTGGCGCTCGGCATCGCGACAATCTTCCTTTTCGCCGCGCTCTGTGCAGGTGCGCAGGTGAAGGGGAAATTCCCCGAAAGAGAACTCGAGGTGATGGTAGCCTGGGCGGCCGGCGGAGCGACCGATGTCATGGTACGCATCTTCGCGCCCGTCATCCAGAAATACCTGGGCGTTCCCCTTCTCATCACCAACAAGCCGGGCGGCGCCGCTGTTCCGGGCTATGTCGAGGCAATGACGAAGAAGAACGACGGCCATTATCTGGTTGCCTGGGCGAACGCCTCCATCACCGTCACTCATATGCAAAAGACGCCTTACGACGCCAACAGCTTCGAACCCATCATCGATGTTGTCATGGCACCGGTCTGGTTCCTTGTTCCCGCCAATTCGCCCTATAAAAACCTGAAGGATCTGGTCGAGGACGCGAAAAAACGTCCCGGCATGATCAACTTGGGCAACGCGGGCGCCGGCGGCGGCACCCACATGATCGCCCTGGCCTTCGAGTCGGCTGTCGGCGTAAAGTTCAACCATGTCCCGCACTCTGGCGGAGCCCCCACCGTAACCGCAGCCGTAGCCGGGCAGGTGGACGTGATCACTGTAGGGCCGCCCGAGGGCGTGGCCCAACTCGCGGCCGGACAGCTCAGGTGCCTCGGCGTCTTCTCCGAAAACCGCCTCAAGGAATTCCCCAATTACCCGACAGCTATAGAGCTGGGCTATGATTTCGCCATGTCCCAGTGGAGGGGAATCGCCGCCCTCAAGGGCACCGACCCCGCGAAGATCAAGATCCTGCACGACGGCTTCAAAGCGGCTATGGAAGACCCCGAATTCATCAGGCTCGCGGCTCAGGCGGGACTTCTTCTCGACTACCGCAACACCGAGGATTTCAGGAAGCTCATCCAGAAGGAAGACGCCTACTACGAAAAGGTCGTGAAAGACAACAAACTGGGAAGCAAGTATAAATAATGGGCAGGATTGATATCATATGCGGCCTCCTCGCGGGGGCCGTTTCCCTGCTTTTCTATATCGGGACGCTCTCTTTCCCCGACATGAGCATAGGCATCAACCCGCGGGCGTACCCCCTCGTGATCATCATCGCGTCCTTCTCTCTCTCCCTGCTGCTGATTGTCCAGGGCGCGAAGAAGATGCGGCGGGAAAATGCCCGCGTTGGTGCAGAAGCAGGCAAGAGCGCCAAGGCGGTTGCGGAGCGTAGCCTGCCCAGGGGCAAAACAGCATGGTATCTCGTCGCCCTGACGGTGGGCATGCTTGCCTATGCCCTGTCCATGGAGAACTTGGGCTATATAATCGTGACGCCCTTTCTTACCGCCCTGACGATGTGGCTTTTCGGCGAGCGCAAGGCTTTCAAGATCATCCTTGTGTCGGTACTCGTCTCGATTGTCCTGTACTGGATATTCAGGAGCGTTTTCCGCGTTCCGCTGCCCCGCTCTTTTATCTGGTGAGAGGAGAATCGACATGAATGGAATAGCAGAAGCCCTGGTTTTCGTCCTCACCCATATCCATTTCCTTATCATCGGCGTGGCGGGCGGCATCGTCGTGGGAGCAATCCCTGGGCTCTCGGGATCCACGGGCATTATCTTGATGCTTCCCTTCCTCATCTATGTCGACCCCTCGGCGGCTCTCATCATGATGAGCGGCCTCTTCTGCGGCTCGATGTTCGGCGGATCCATCGCGGCCGTCCTCATTTCGACGCCGGGAACACCCTCAGCCGCCGCGACGGTGCTCGACGGCTATCCGCTCACGAAAAAGGGCCAGGCGGGGAAGGCCTTGGGCGTCGCCCTGGTCGCTTCCACGGCTGGCGGTATCATATCCACCCTCTGCCTCATCTTCCTCGCGCCGGAACTGGCCAAGATAGCGCTGAAATTCGGACCCTCCGAATACTTTGCCCTCATGATCTTCGGCCTCACCATCATGGCGAGCGTGTCTTCGGCTTCCCTCACGAAAGGTCTCCTTTCGGGCTTTTTCGGCCTCCTCCTGTCCATGGTCGGCTTGAATCCAACCTTGGGCACCGAGCGCTTCACGTTCGGCATAATCCGCCTTCTTACCGGCTTTTCCATGATGCCCGTGCTGATAGGGCTTTTCGCGATCTCAGAGGTTTTGCTCCAAATGGAACTTTTCAACGACGGCAAGATCCTGCGGGTTTCGAAAAAGCACAAGATCGGGGAGATAATGCCCAGGGGCAAGGAGCTGAAGGGACTCTGGAAGGTTATCCTCGGATCCTCACTCCTTGGGACGATCATAGGTATCATCCCCGCGACAGGCGGTTCGATAGCCTCCTACATGGCATACAACGAGACCAAGCGCTTTTCGAAGGATCCGGATTCCTTTGGCAAAGGGAACCTGGCGGGCATAGCGGCCCCTGAGGCGGCGAACAACGCCACGACGGGCGGGGCTATGATACCTCTCATCACGATGGGCATTCCGGGCGATGTCGTCACCTCCGTCATGCTGGGCGCCCTGATGATCATCGGTGTACAGCCAGGACCCCTGCTTTTCACGCAGTCGCCCCAGATCGTGAACAACCTCTTCGTGGGTTTCTTTCTGGCTCAGTTTGTCATGCTGGGATTGGGCTATCTGGGCATCCGCGCCTCGAACCTCATTCTGAAAGTGCCTCTCGGCATACTATACCCTATCATTCTCTGCCTCTGCCTTTTGGGTGCCTACTCCCTGGG
>PGXP01000165.1 GCA_002839205.1 Spirochaetae bacterium HGW-Spirochaetae-9 | reverse complement strand
AGCGTAACCCTCCCGGCCCGGTGGACTATACCCGGAAGGAACCGATACAACGACAATCTCAAGTGTTTCGAAGGCGCTGATGGCTATACCTACTGTTTCCTCGCCGAAGGACGCAACGAACGAACCTACGACACAAGGACCGATCACCATGCCATCGCCGATGGGAGCATCGCCCTGAGCCTTATTGGCATACACCCGGAAGCGGTCCATCCGGCAGAATGGAATGGATCCATCTTTGCCTGACCTAGGCCGGCAAAAGAATCATCAAGCCCTTGACGCGTTCCATCGCTTTTATGTATAGTCGGTTCCGTCGCCAGTGCCATCTTAGCTCAGCTGGCAGAGCACGTGACTTGTAATCTCGGGGTCCCCGGTTCGATTCCGGGAGATGGCTCGAGCGTTTTGAGATTGCCCTTCTGGGGAGATTCCCGAGTGGTCAAAGGGGGCAGACTGTAAATCTGTTGGCTTACGCCTTCGAAGGTTCAAATCCTTCTCTCCCCAAAACCTCCTCTCGTCGAGGAGGTTTTTTTATCGCGAGCCCTCTAACACCGGAGAGCAGCCATGTTTGAAAACGCCGATGGCCGCGGATTGCGGTTTGAATGTCAACAATGCTCATATTGCTGCACAGGTTCGCCGGGCTTTGTATGGCTCAGCGATGCCGATATCGCGAACCTCTGCGCTTTTTTTTCGCTGGATTTTGAGGAATTTTCCCGCACCTACTGCCGATCCATCGAAGTGGAAGGAGGGACTTCGCTCAGCCTGAAGGAAAAATCAGGATATGACTGCATTTTCCTCGAAAGCGACCACTGCTCAGTCTACGCTGCAAGGCCCATCCAGTGCCGCACGTATCCTTTCTGGGGAGAAATCATCGAGACGGAAAGATCCTGGAAATCTGAGGCCGCGCTTTGTCCCGGCATTGGAGCAGGCCCTCTGGTTAGTCCTGAGCAGATAGCCGCATCTTTTCTGGAGATGCGCGCACATCCTCGCCGCGTTTTCGCAGACGGTGAGACTGAAGGCACGCGTTGAAAGGCAAAACCCTCGTCCTCAGAATTCTCCTCATTGCCTTCGCCGTCCTCCTCGCAGCCACACTTTTTATTGGCCTGCAGGGGCTTCGCGGTATACAGAAAAAAGGTGAGGTCATTCTCCTGCGTGTCGAAAAAGGATTTACGGCTGATGATGTTGCCTCACTTCTCATGGAGAATGGCCTCATCAGAAACCGTTGGTTGTTTCGAGCTTTGCTGCAGCTTGGGGGCGCCGACAGAAAGCTTAAGGCTGGTACATACAGCGTCGAAACGGGTACATCCATGCTCGACATAATCGGGATGCTTTCCAAAGGCAGGACACTGCAAATTCAGGTTACAATTCCCGAAGGCCTGACTGCTCGGTCTATCGGGATTATATTGGAAAAGGCAGGAATCTGCAGCCAAAGCTCCTTCCTTGTCGCGGCAGCCGATCAGGATCTGGCAAAGAAGGCAGGTCTGCCGGGCAAGAATTTTGAGGGCTTTCTCTTCCCGGATACTTATTCCTTCCCTGCCGACGCCCCAGCCGATACCGTAGTTCTTGCAATGGCAAGGAATTTCTCCGAAAAGCTAGAAAAGATTGCTCCCGGAGCGATGATCGACACGGTAAAACTTCGTGAGAAGGTCATTCTTGCATCGATCGTGGAAAGGGAGTATGGAGTCCCTCAGGAAGCCGGCCTCATAGCCTCGGTTTTCCAAAATCGGCTTGCGATCGGCATGGCTCTCCAGTCCTGTGCCACTGTCGTCTATATCATCACCGAAAAGCAGGGCAAGCCTCACCCCAGCGTCGTTTACTATGCGGACCTGGCCGTTCAGGATCCCTATAACAGCTACATCCATAGAGGTTTGCCTCCTGGACCCATATCCAATCCGGGCGAAACAGCCCTCAATGCTGTATTCAACAGCCCTGAAAGTGATTATCTTTATTTCAGGCTCATCGATTCGTCTTCCAGACAGCACAGGTTTTCAAAAACCTTCGAAGAGCATGCAGGCGAGACCATTCCGGTCAAAGGATTCTGAAAGCCGATGGGCAGAATACCAGAGACAGTCATACAGGAAGTCCTCGATAAAACCAACTATCTTGGCATGTTCCAGGAAAAGATCCGGCTTACCAAGAAAGGCGGTAAATGGTGGGGGCTCTGTCCCTTCCATTCGGAGAAGACTGCTTCATTCTCCGTCGACGGGGAAAGGGGACTTTTTTACTGCTTTGGCTGTCAAAAGGGCGGATCTCTTATCGATTTCCTGATGGAAACCGACAAGCTCAGCTTTGTCGAAGCGATCGAGGAGCTCGCCGAACGAGCACACGTACCCATCCCCGTCGACGCATCGTACTCCGACAAGGATGAATCCGAAAAAGTCCAGCTCTATACCCTTTACGAAAAACTCGCTGTAGCCTTCCATTGGCTTCTGCGCAGCCACGAATCAGGAGCCGAGGCGCTCGAAATACTCCGCAAACGCGGCATCCCCGAGGAGTTTATCGACACTTTCAGGATTGGCTATGCTCCTGCCAATCCCAATTGGCTTCACCGGTTTCTCGTCGGAAAGGGTTTTTCTTCCGAATTCCTTGCGCGCACAGGTCTTTTCTCGGCGCGAAACAGAACGTACCCACTTTTCTCCGACAGGATCATGTTTCCGATAGCCGACCAGCGGGGCAGGGTGATAGCCTTCGGCGGAAGACTCATACATGGCGATGGTCCCAAGTACATCAATAGTCCGGACACGCCAATTTTCCACAAACAGGAAAATCTTTTCGCCTTCGACAAGGCAGTACAGGCTATCAAGGAGTGCGGATCGGCCTTGATATGCGAAGGCTATATGGACGCCCTGTCCTTCCATGCTGCGGGAGTGAAGAACGCCGTGGCTCCTCTGGGTACGGCGTTTACAACAAAGCAGGCCTCCCTGATCCGACGAAGGGCGGAAAGGACAAGTCTTTGCTTCGACTCAGACGATGCGGGCAAAAAGGCCGCGGAGAGAGCCTGTTCGATCGCTACAAGCGTCGGCCTTGACACCTCCGTAGTGTTGATGTCAGAAGGAAAAGACGCGTCGGAAATTCTGGAGAAATTCGGAGCTGACGCATTGAAAAAAGTTCCTGAATACAGTATAAATAGCGGTGATTTCCTGATTCGTCGGTCAGAGGAGCTTTTTGACCTGGGATCGGTAGAGGGTAAGTCCAGGGCTGCCATTTTTTTCTATCCCTATCTGGATGCCCTTGATTCCGAGGTTAAGCGCAACGGATTTCTGGACATCGTCGGCAGGAGGATGGGCATAAGTCCCCAGGGGCTTATGCGCGATTACCAAAAAGCCAAGGCAATCGATAGCGGCCCTGTGGTACGGACTGGCCAAAGCCTTTACGCTTCCCGAAGCGCTGGAACATCCGGAGCTCGTACCTCCGATCTTTTTTTTATGACGGCAGTCGTTTTATTACCGTCAGCCTTTGCACAAGTGAAGGCGGCGATAAGTTCCGACGATCTGGACGATACACGTGCGCGGGATCTTTTTTTCGCTCTCGAGGAAGCATCCCTTCGCGATGCAAAGGAGACCACCTCGATTCTCTCCCTAACAAATGATGATGCCGCAAAGCGCTTCGTTCTGGCAGTGGCAGCTTCCGGCGAGCTGGATCAAAACCTTGAAGAAGTCGTAAGCGATGGAATTAAATCCGTTCGCCTGCGGTCGTTGGAGCGAGGCAGAATGCATGTCATCGGCGAAATCGGACGCATTTCGCGCGATGCGGACCACTCCGCAATAAGGCCCGAAGAGAGTTCTGCCGAAAATCAAGTGTCGGTTCTTGAACTTTTGAAAAGAAAAATGCAACTTGACGTAGAAATCTCACGTCTGAAGGGTGAAGTCGATGAGTGATGTAGAACTCGACCCCGCCATAGCGAAGCTGCTCGAATACGCTAAAGAGAAGAAGTCCATCAGCTTCGATGAACTCTCCGATTTTCTTCCGGAGTCCGTCCTCAATTCGGAAAAGATAGATTCAATCCTTGCACTGCTGGAAGCCAACAATGTCCAGCTGGAAGAAGAAGATATCCAGATCGAAGATGAGCAGGCTCTCAAGAAGGAGCTCGAGAACAAGCGCCTCGTCAACAATTCCAAGGAATCGGGGAGTGATGATCCCATACGCCTCTACCTCTATGAGATAGGGAAGGAGCACCTCCTCACCGCCGACCAGGAAGTTGAGCTCTCCAAGATGATGGAGGAAGGCGAAGAGATCATCAAAGCCATCCTTCGCAGGTCGGGCATGCTTATTCCCGAGTTTTTCCAGCTTACGGTCAAAGCCCTTCGCAAGGAAGCGAAGGATTCTACCGGACAGCGCAA
>PGXP01000164.1 GCA_002839205.1 Spirochaetae bacterium HGW-Spirochaetae-9 | reverse complement strand
GCTACGACGGCCCCATCACGCGGGTCCTCGAAGACAACATCCACTCGACCAAGCAGAACAGTTCGCTGATCCTGAGCGAGGCCTCCTACCTCTACTCGAACACCTTCGGCTACACCCGGTTCATGGCCCACTGCAACGCCAACGGCTACCCACATGATCGCATCACGGGCGGCTATCTCACCGCCGACGCGGCCGCCGGCAAAGCGATACCCCTCTATGTGCTCACGAGCTTTGGCGGCCGCGAGCTGCGGGATGGGCTTGGAAGTTCCATCCGCGGGTACAGGGGCTGGGGTTACGAGGCCGCGCGAAAGGCTGAGGCCAGTTTCGAGCTTCGTCTCGTGGGACCGGGGCTTTTCGGCGTCGCGAGCCTGAGGCCCATGGCCTATGTATTCGGTGACGCGGGCTGGTTCGGGGGGCTTTATGATTGCCCCGACGCGGCTACCGGTGGCGATAAGGATGGCTGGATCTTCTCGGCTGGCGCTGGCGCGGCTATCGATATCCTCGATTTCGCCTATATGGGCTTGCGCGCGGGCTGGAAATTTCCGATCGACGATCCCCTCTACGCTACCTACTTCGGCAGCGAAAAATTCTTCTGGGGCATCACTTTTCTCCTGCATTTTTAATTGTTACTATATTGGCATATCGATATATATTGTGTAGAATACCTAGCTTCCGGGCTATATAGCCTGGGGTATTCTACAGGAGGAAGATCGTATGAACCGTAAAATCATTGCGTTCCTCGCCATTTTTGCTCTCGCCGGGTCTGCCGTTTTCGCGCAGACGGCCACCAAGTATTTCGTAGCCCACCAGGGCGGCTATGTCGGTGCGGCTACCGTCACCGTCGGCAAGTCCGGCGAAGTGGTGTCGGCCTCGCTTGAAGAGTGGCAGGGTCCGGGCGGCTGGGCGGAGAACAATTCGGCCGATGGCAAATCCATCGTCGATGGCGCTATTGTCCGCACACCTGATCCCTTTGCCAACCTGACGAACAAGGATCCCGAAATAAAGGGCTATATGTTCTATATCCTGAACCAGGCCGCAGGCGGTCCCGGTGTCTGGTCGCAGTACACTCCCGGTGCCGAAAAGTTCGCAAGGCCGGCTCGCCAGTACGAGCGCGACTTTGAAGGCCTCATGTCCAATCCGCTGCGCGCTGCAGCCTATGTGAAGGCCGCCAGGGAAGACAAGCTCGTCAACGTGAAGATCGACGGCCTGAAGGTCACCGTCGGGAAGAAAGCCTCCCAGACCGTGCACTACGGCGCGATGGACAAGGCTGACAAGAACGCCACCTACATGCCCCTCACGAAGGATTCCATCGGCTACCGCTACAACAATCTCGCCACCCTCGACTTCTTCAAGGCCAATCCCACCGCCGACTTCGGTGCCGCCACCCTCCAGAAGGTCAGGATCGCCGTGCTCGAGAACAAGGCCGTCGATGCCGGCGCCAAGGCCGCCGACTATGTCGCCGCCGAGGACAATGTCTATGTCGTGGCCGACGCCGTCACCGGAGCCACCTATTCCGACTTTCAGCACTACTCGCTGGAGCTGCAGATGGCGTACAAGATGGCCATCGCCGACGCTCTCGTGAAGTTCTAATCTAGGGGCGGAGGCGAGAAGCCTTCGCTTAAAGCGCCGCAAGGCGAATGAGGCTGCTAAGGCGGCTTTGAAGGGTCGGCTGGGGAGAGATTCCTGGCTGGCCTTTTTTAGTTGGACAAGGACGACAGGATTTTCAGGACAGACAGGAAATTTGCCGGCAGTGGGACTTGAACCCACACGCCCTCGCGAGCAGCAGATTTTGAGTCTACCGTGTATGCCATTTCACCATGCCGGCTCAAGCCAAACTTGTACTATATTAGCCGGGACGAGTCAATGAGCCTCGCCACCGTAGTTCCGCTTCCAGCCGAGGCTTGCGGACAGCCTCCCGTCAGACTACAGTATGAACATGGATCCGATTTTATCATGGGGCATGGATGTAGTCCGCTCCGTTCAGGAATTGTTCGGCCCCGACATGCTCACCCCAATGAAGACTCTTACCTTCTTCGGTTCGGAAGTCTTTGCCATCGCGGCTCTTCCCTTGATCTACTGGTGCGTGGACAGGCAAAAGGGCGCCCGGATCGGCATTGTGGTTCTCTTTTCCGCCTTTCTCAATCTTTGGGTCAAACTGCTGTTTCGCCAGCCTCGCCCCTATGATTTTGACCCTGCCGTTGGTCTCGTCCGGGAAAAAACCTTTGGCCTGCCCTCGGGGCATTCGCAGATGAGCCTGACCTTCTGGGGTTCCATGCTCACTGTGCTGCCGCGGCTCCTCGGCATAGTCATGCTCATCATCATACCTATAATAGTCGGCCTCTCCCGTCTCTACCTGGGCGTGCATTTCCCTACCGACCTCTTCGCTGGCTGGGCATTGGGCGGACTCATCCTTGTCCTTTTCTACACGCTTGGAGCCCGAGTCGAAGCATTCCTGCACACCCTCAGCTTCAGGATGCGCCTCATAGCCGTATCGGGCGTCGCCCTGCTGATGAATATGGCAATGCCCTCCGATACCTTGCTTTCGGGCGCCTTTTTCGGGAGCGCGGCGGGATTCGCCATGGCGAGCAAGAGTCTGCGTTTCAACGCCGGTGGCGATCTGGGCAAGCGCCTGCTCCGCTATCTTCTGGGCATTGCGGGCACGGCCATCATCTACCTCGGCCCAAAACTGCTTTTAGGCGACGAGCTCGGCTCCCAGGAAAGGCTGATCCGCTTTCTGCGCTACGGATTCGTCGGGCTGTGGGTGGCCTATGGCGCGCCATGGTGCTTCCATAAGTTGGGGCTCGTATCGCTAGAAACAGCTGTTATCGAAACGCAAAACGCCGGATCGGTTCAGCGCGGTCAGTGCTAATCGCGCGATTATTGATCGCGCGATTATTGATCGCGCTCGCTGAGGCTGTACTCCGTGCTCGACAGGGTAAAAATTTTGTTTGCCCCAGGAGTCAAATAAACCCTGTTCTTGTCATCGATGAATATCGCATTGATGCCTGGCAACGTTTTCGCAAGCTCCATGCCCTTCTGAAGGCCGAGGGCGAAGAGGGATGTCGAAAGCGCGTCGGCGTCCATGCTGCTGGCTGCGATGATGGAAACCGACACGAGGCTGTTATCGGCTGGCCATCCTGTCTTCGTGTCCAAAATATGATGGTAATGCTTGCCCTCTTCGACGAAGAAGCGCTCGTAGATGCCGGATGTGACGACCGTCATGGCCTGGCCGGTGACAAGGCCGATATAGTCGCCCCTCTCGGAGCGCGGGTCCTGGACGCCCACGCGCCAGGGTGAGCCGTCCTTCTTTTTTCCGAAGACGAGGACATTGCCGCCCAGGTCGACGACAGCCGCCTTCACCTTGTGCTTTACCAATATTTTTGCTATCTCGTCGGCGGAATAACCTTTGGCGATGGCACCCAGGTCGAGCCGCATGCCCGAGGCGGGCAACCTGACAGTCATATTTTTGGTGTCGAGTTCGATCTTCCTGTAGTCGACAAGTCGCAGCGAGGCCGCTATTTCGGCCTTGGGAGGAACTTTCGCGTAATCTGTCCCGATATTCCAGAGCTTGACGAGGGGACCGATGCTTATGTCGAAAGCGCCCTGGGTCAGCTTCGCGTATTCGATACCCTTGGCGATGACATCGAAGGTGTCGGCCGACACCTTGACTGCCCGCAGTCCTGCGGCAGCGTTCACCTCGGCTATTTCAGTGCCATCTTTATTGGCGCTCATCCTGTCTTCGATCGTTTTAAGTCGGGCGAATATTTCGTCGGTGGTCTTCGTCGAGCCGCCCTCGAGTATCCTCACGGAGCAGACGGTGCCGAGGACGAAATCGGTGCGCGAAATCTCGCTCTGGGCTGCCGGCGCACAGGCGGAAAAAAACAATACGGCGATGACCGTGATCAGGTAGAATTTCATGGCGACAGTTCCCTGCCTATCGTCGTGCGCGGGCCGTGCCCCGGAAACACAGTTGTATCGGGGGGGAGGGCAGCCAGGCGGGCAAGGCTTGCCTGAAGTGCCGCAGGATCGGAATCCGGGCCATCGGAGCGTCCCACCCCGTCCCTGAAAAGGGTGTCTCCCGAGATGAGGGTGGCGGATTCGCTGTCGTAAAGGCAGATCGATCCGGCGCTGTGCCCCGGGCTGTGGAGCACTTTTATTCCCGTTCCGGGCAGGATGTCGCCGTCGGCCAGCAGGATCGTGGGCTCGGGCAAGGGCTTCCAGTAACCTTGAAAAAAGACGGCCGCGTTGATCCTGTCGAAAAGCTCTCTGTTCGTTGCCTCGCCTTCGGCCCCCAGGTAGGCGGCATCGAGGCGGTGGATGGCGATATCGGGAAGATCGCC
>PGXP01000163.1 GCA_002839205.1 Spirochaetae bacterium HGW-Spirochaetae-9 | reverse complement strand
CCCGGCGACCTGATGTGTCACGGAGAATTCCAGGCCCCCCGCCGCCGCGGCAGCCGCGGTCACCAGTACCTTGTCGCCTTCCTTCATCTCGCCCGCCAGCATGGATCTGGCAAGCGGGTTTTCAAGCAAGGATTGGATAGCCCGTTTTAGCGGCCTTGCTCCAAAACGCTGGTCGTAGCCTTGGGCGGCGATGAAATCGCGGGCCTCGGGGCTGAATTCGATCGCGATCGACCGTTCGGCGAGGCGGGAAGCGAGCTCGGCCAGCCGCAGGTCCGCTATCGAACGGATCATCGTCTCGGACAGCCTCTCGAACAGTACAATCTCGTCGATCCTGTTGAGGAATTCCGGCTTGAACCGGGTTTTGAGGAGGGAATCAATGTCCTTCCTGATATCATCCATCGTATCTGCCTCCAGGATGAGATCAGAGCCGAGGTTGCTCGTCATGATGATGATCGTGTTCCTGAAGTCCACCACCCTGCCCTGCCCGTCGGTGAGCCTGCCGTCATCCAGGGTCTGCAGAAGGACATTGAAGACTTCGGAATGGGCTTTCTCAATCTCATCGAAGAGAACGACCGAATAGGGGCGCCTGCGCACGGCTTCGGTGAGCTGGCCGCCTTCCTCGTAGCCGACATAGCCCGGGGGCGCCCCGATGAGCCGCGACACGGTATGCTTTTCCATGTACTCGCTCATGTCGATGCGCGCGAGGGCTTTCTCGTCGTTGAAGAGGAATTCCGCGAGTGCCTTGGCGAGTTCTGTCTTTCCGACACCGGTGGGACCGAGGAAGAGGAAGGAACCCAGAGGCCTGCGCGGGTCGGAGAGCCCTGCCCTATTGCGCCGTATGGCGTCGGCCACCGCCCGTAATGCGGCGTCCTGCCCGATGACGCGTCGCCGCAGGCTCATCTCGAGGTCGATATATTTCTGCGATTCGCCCGACAGCATCTTGGAGACGGGAATGCCGGTCCATGCCGAGACGACGCGGGCTATGTCCTCCTCCGACACTTCCTCGCGCAGCAACTTGTGGTCCTCGGCCCCCGCCTTCATCTCTGCGCTCAAGGCATCCAGTTTCTTCTGGCTCTCGAGGAGGCGGCCGTACTTGATCTCGGAGGCTGCCGCGAGATCGCCATCCCTAAGTTTCCTCTCCGATTCCAGCTTCAGTTCCTCGATCTTCTGCTTGAGCCCCCTGAGGTCACCGATCTTGTTCTTTTCGGCATCCCAGCGCAGGCGCATGGTGTCGCGCTGTTCCGAGAGCTCGGACAGCTCCTTTTCCAGCTTGGCGCGGCGCTCGAGGGATGCCGGATCCGTCTCTTTCTTCAGGGCCTGGGCTTCCATCCTGAGCTGGATGAGTTTGCGCTCGATCACGTCGAGTTCCGTGGGCTGGCTCTCTATCTCCATCTTGAGGCGACTCGCGGCCTCGTCGACGAGGTCGATGGCCTTGTCGGGAAGAAATCGGCTAGTGATGTAACGGTCAGAGAGGGCAGCCGCCGCGATGAGGGCGTCGTCACGTATGCGCACGCCGTGGTGGACTTCGTAGCGGTCCTTGAGACCGCGCAGGATGGCGATGGTGGACTCGACCGAGGGAGCCGCGCAATAGACAGGCTGGAAACGGCGCTCCAGGGCGGCGTCCTTCTCGATATGCTTGCGGTATTCGTCCAAGGTTGTGGCGCCGATTGCCTTGAGTTCGCCGCGCGCGAGCGCCGGCTTGAGGAGGTTGGACGCGTCCATGGCTCCTTCGGCGGCGCCGGCGCCCACAAGGGTGTGCAGCTCGTCGATGAAGAGTATGATCTGGCCGTCGGATTTCTGTATTTCCTCGATGAGGGCCTTGAGCCTCTCCTCGAATTCACCCCTGAATTTGGCGCCGGCGACGAGGGATCCGAGGTCGAGGGCGAGGAGTTTCTTGTCCTTGAGGCTGTCGGGAACGTCGCCCGAGACGATACGGCGCGCGAGTCCTTCGACGATGGCCGTCTTGCCGACACCGGGCTCGCCGATTATGACGGGGTTGTTCTTGGTGCGTCGCGAAAGCACCTGCATAACGCGCCGGATTTCCTCGTCACGCCCGATAACGGGATCGAGCTTGTCGGCCCGGGCCAGGGCCGTCAGGTCGCGCGTGTAACGCTCAAGCACTCTGTACTTTTCTTCGGCTTCCTGATCGGTGACGCGGCGGTTTCCACGCACAGCGACGAGGGCGGATAGGATGCGATCCTTCGTCACGCCCTGGGATTTCAAAAGGGATGAAGCCGAGCTTTCCACGGCGATGATGCCGAGGAGGATGTGTTCGGCGGCAGTATAGTCATCCTTGAGCACTGCGGACTCGGCTTCGGCCTTGGAGAGGGCTTTCGATGCCGCTCCCGAAAGATAAACCTGGGACGCGGATCCATATGCCTTGGGGAGCTTGGCCACGAGGGCTTCTGCCCCCTTCTCCACAACAGCCTTGTCGGCGCCGATACGGTCCAGCAGGGCAGGCACGACGCCTTCATCCTGGGTGAGAAGGGCAAGGAGCAGATGTTCCACCTCGACATTCGGATTGTCCCGCGACTGGGCGAGGGATGAAGCGTCCCTGACCGCTTCCTGCGCCTTAAGAGTAAATTTTTCGTAGTTCATTGGATTTCCTCTGGTCAAAGATACGAAAAGACGGGGAGAATCGGCAAGGCGATCTGCTCCCGACAGCTTTCAGAAGCGCCCAGCCCCTGCTATACTCCCCGCATGGATGAAGATTTCAAAGCGGTGATACTGCATGGATTTACAGACGAGGAAGCCCTCGCGGCGATGCGTGCCATCAAGGCTCTGAAGCTGGGAGCCGGTTCGACGGCTTTTGCCACGACGACGCCCACAAGCATCGGGTGGAAGGTGAGCGAGCTTCTCGAACATCTGTCCGAGGAACATGCGATGTTGAAGGAAAGGGTCAGGAGGACTTGAGCCTCATTCCGGATCGAAATCGGGGATCTTGGTCTTGAGCGCCTTGACGAAGGCATCCCCGCTTGAGCCGCGCTTGAGGGCGATGAAAACGACGTTGTCGCGGCCCGAAATCGTTCCGAGGACATCTTCCATGCCCAGGTTGTCGATGGCCATGGCCACCGTGTCGGAATGGCCGGAAAAGGTTCGGACAACAACGAGGCCGTCATTCCAGTCGATGGAGACGTAGCCGCGAAGAAAATCCTGAATGTAGTGCTTTTCGGACTCCTTGCGCTCTTCGTCGGAGGGCACCGTGTAATAGTAGCCGGTATGACCATCGGCTACCTTGCCCACCTTCAGGTATTTGAGGTCGCGCGATAATGTCGCCTGGGTCACCGAATAGCCCGCTTCGGAGAGGAGCTGGAGAAGGGTGTCCTGCGAATCGATGCGATGGGCTTTTATGAGGGTTTTTACCACTTTCAGGCGTTCCAGTCTTTCTTTCATATCGCGATGTTCTCCGTCTATTTTTTTGGCTTCACCCTAGTATTTCACGATTCCCTTCTTTTCTCAAGGAGGAATCGGGCGCGTGGTCTAGTACTGCGTTTTCTTCCAGCCGAATCGTGTCTGCAACCGATGGAGCAACATATCCCAGTTCCGTTTCTCGGCGAAAAAATCTCTCGAAGCAAGGTAGCCTGACTCGAAGAGCTTTTCATAGACGGCATCGCCCGTGGCTATGTTGAAAGTTGTCTGCGGCACGCCTTTGTCGTCGATGAATATCGTCCTTTCCTTGTTCTTCTCGCCATAGAGGACGAGCTGTTCCTGCACGAGGAGAAGGCTTTCGAAAAAAGCTCCGAGATAGTCTATCAGGCCCTTCACTTCCTTGTATTCCGTCGATTCGGGCGATGCGTAGAGAAAGAAGCCCAGTGTTTCCATATTCATGCCTTGCGAGAAATTTCTCCCGTATTTGGGGTCATCGAAGATGCTGATGGGGTAGTTCCACATCACGCCTCCATCGGCAAAGAAGGATGGCTTGACCATACCGGGGTACTGGTAGGGAATAGATTCAAAAAAGAGGGGAATCGACATAGAGATGCGTACCGCCAGTGCGACTTCCATGTCGGGAGTAGATTCCAGTGAGAATATCCTGATCGTCCTGTTTGAGATATCCGTTCCCGTGATTAAGAGATCCAAAAATGGTCTGTTGCCATTGTGCGTCGAAGAATCCGCGAAATCTTTGAATGTGTAATATTCTTTTTTTACAGAAAAGTGGCTCGCTATGACAGCCCTGATCCATAAATAAAAATAGTCGCTGGAGTACCAGCCTTTGTCCTGGAGAAGCCTGACGGAGCATTGGAGGTTTTTGAAAACACCGAATGACTGCGATTTCGCCACAATGGGGTTTGCCTTGAGGAGCCTTGCGTTTTCGGCGTCCATGTCGCCCTCGGCAGGCACTTTACGGTAATCGAGGCTGTCGCTGATCGCCTTGACGGCCTCGAAGCTTCCGAGATTGA
>PGXP01000162.1 GCA_002839205.1 Spirochaetae bacterium HGW-Spirochaetae-9 | reverse complement strand
CATTCGAACTTCTCGGCAGAAAACCATCATTGCGGATCCTTCTTTTGGACAAATTGCAGGTCTCGTCTGGCGGACTCCGCAACGATTGCAAGATGAATTTCACCTGGCCAATCGGCTTTCCGCTTGAGTGCTGGGACGAAGCGACAGGCACGTATTACCTCAAGCGTGTCGAAGCATTCCTCGAGCCGCGCATCATGGAGAAACGCAATATCGATGTGTATGCCCGAAGAGCAGAAAAAATCGGCGTCAAGCTTATCGATGTACGGCAATCGCACCTCGGTACAGATGGGGGGCTGGAACTCATCAAGGCCTTGACTGCCCGACTTACCGCGCTCGGTGCTGAAATCAGCCTAGGCGAGGAGATGCTCAGCGTCGACCAGGCGACAAGAACAGTGCAGACCGACAAACGCGCAGTGCAATACCGGTATCTCTTGGTTGCGCCGGGCCGGGGTGGATTCGCATTTCTTCAACAATTAATGGAACACCTGGGTGTCGAGTACCGCGATAATGTCGTCGATATCGGTATCCGTGTCGAAACCCGCGAAGAGCATTACCCTATCGTTCGGGATTACTACGACCCGAAATTTCTTTTCCCCAAGAAAACGCGCACATTCTGTACTAATTCGCGTTCTGCCCATGTGGTCCAGGAAAAATATGGCGATGAGAAAGGCGGTTATTGGTATTCGGTAAACGGACATGCATGGTCAGAACAGAGAGCTGCAAATGGGCTTGTCAATTTTGCCATCCTTAAAACCGTGACTCTGACGCAGCCACTTGCATCCGGTCAGGAATATGCCCAGATGCTCGGCAGGCTAGCAGCGCTCCTCGGAGGCGGAAGACCGATTATGCAGCGCATTGGCGATTTCAGGCTCGGCAAGCGTTCCTTCGCCGAATCCTTCACTGGGGATCTTTACGACTTCGAGCCCACCCTCCCCTCCTGTACCCCCGGCGACATCGGCCTCTCCGCTCCAGCCAAGATACTCAACGCGCTGTGGAACGCCATGAAACTTCTCGACTCGATCGTTCCCGGCCTCCTCCATCCCAGCACTATCATGTACTACCCCGAGATAAAGCTGTACGCCAATCGGCCAGCATTCATCGATGAACACTTCAGGGCGGCCGAAGGGCTCTACCTCGTGGGCGACGGAGCCGGCACCTCAAGGGGCATCACCGCAGCCTGGGCTTCCGGCCTGCGGGCAGCGGACGGCATCCTGGTTGCCCTCAAGGCCTAGGGGGCTGGCATGAACGCACGAAGCGCTTCGTTGCGCACAGCGAGCTGGATCGCACTCCTGGGAAACAGCCTTCTCGCCCTGCTGAAAATAACCGTCGGACTCGCCTCGGGAAGCCTCGCCGTCCTCTCGGACGGCATCGATTCGGCCACCGACGTCCTCATCGCCAGCATGACCCTTATCGCCGCGCGGATTTCGGTCAAACCCGGCGACAGGGAGCATCCCTACGGCCATGGGCGCATCGAAACAGTGGCCACGGCTGTCATCGCCTTCATCGTTTTCTTCGCCGGCGCCCAGGTTCTGTTCAGCGCCCTGGGCCGGATCATCGAGGGTGAAAAAGGCACGATGCCCTCCATGATGGCCATCTGGGTGACAATAGCTTCGATAGTCGGAAAGCTTGGCCTCGCGTGGAGCCAATTCCATTATGGCAGGAAGAGCGGATCGGCCATGCTGATCGCGAACGGCAAGAACATGCGCGGCGATGTTGTAACTTCGACAGCCGTTCTCCTCGGGCTGGGACTCACCTACCTCACCGGCATTCCCGTTCTGGACAAGATCCTCGCTGCCCTCGTATCGCTCTGGATATTGAAGAACGCAGTAGAAATCTTCATGGAAGCCAACACCGAACTGATGGATGGCACTAAGGATTCAGGCCCCTACAAGGATCTCTTCGAAGCCATTGGAAAAGTTCCATTGGCAGGCAACCCTCACAGAGTGCGGATAAGGCGTATCGGTTCCATGCTCGTAGTGGACCTCGACATAGAAGTGGAGCCCACGATGAGCGTCAGGCAGGCTCATGAAATCGCCGTCGCTGTCGAGAATTCCATCAAGGAATCCCTGCCCGACATCTATGATGTTATCGTCCATATCGAGCCATTGGGCAATATCGAGGAAGAGCGATTCGGTCTCACCGCGGGCGACACGGCGGCGCATTGAGACGAATTTTTACACGGAGGTGTCCATGGGCGACTTTGAAGGCATCGATCCGCAGCGTCAGATAAAACTCAAGGAAATAATCGGAAAACTGCATGCGGGAAGCCCCGTGGGCGAGGTGAAGCGCGAATTCGCCAGGCTCATCCAGGGCGTGAGCGCGGCGGAGATCGCCGCCATGGAACAGTCGCTCATCGACGGGGGAATGCCTGTCGAAGAGGTGCAGAGGCTCTGCGAAGTGCATGTGCAGGTTTTCGAGAGCAGCCTCGCCAAGGGGAAAAAACCGGCGGAAATCGCCGGCCATCCCGTCCAGACGATGATCGAGGAGAACAGGCTCGCGAAACAGAAGGCCAGAGCCCTCAAGGTGGCTGCCAGGGCTTGGGCCTGGAGCCTGGGCAGCAGGGAATCCGCGCAGGCAGCGCTGGAAGATCTTGCCCTCATCATCATCCACTACGCACGCAAAGAGAACCAGCTTTTCCCCTACCTGGAAAAGCAGGCCTTCACCGGCCCTTCCCGTGTCATGTGGGGCAAGCACGACGAAATTCGGGCTCTTTTCAAGGAAGCAAGGGAAGCGCTGGATGAAAAGGATTCAAAGGCTGCGAGGCCCCGCGGCTTTTACGGCCTGGCACGGACACTCGGCGCTAAAATCGAAAAGATGATCTTCATGGAGGAACACATCCTCATCCCCGAGGCGACGCGGCGGCTGTCCGAACGGGACTGGGCCGAGATCCGCCAGGGCGAGGATGCCATAGGCTTCGCCTGGGTAGAGCCCTCCTCCCTTTACGACGCGGGCATCGTGCTCGCGAAAACCCGCGTACTTAATCCGGCGACGGCAGCGGCTTCGGCCACTGCCGTCGCACCATCGGCCTTCGCCGACCTCATCGACCTGGCCACGGGCCGCGTGCCCAGGGACCTTCTCGACACAGCCCTTAAGACCATGCCCGTCGATATCAGCATCATCGATGAGAACGACAAGGTGCTCTATTATTCCGACGCGCCCCACAGGATTTTTCCGCGCAGCCCTGCGGCTATCGGCCGCAGCGTCCAGAACTGCCATCCCCAGAAATCGGTCGATACGGTCAACAAAATCCTCGCCGCATTCCGGAAGAAGGAGAAAACCAAGGCGCGCTTCTGGATCGAGATGGGCGGCCGCTTCATTCTCATCGAGTATTACGCCCTCTATGGCGCCGCCGGCGAGTACAGGGGCACCCTCGAGGTGAGCCAGGATCTCACCGAACTGAGGGCTCTACAGGGCCAGCGGCGCCTCCTCGACTGGGAGTGATGCCTCTCAGAAAAGGAAAGGGCCAGCCTGATCGGGGTTTTTCCCGAAGTAGGTAACCTCGTCGATTCGCTTTACCTTCGGGCCTTGGAGGAGGGCAAAGAGGGCACGTTCTATGCCTATTCCTCCGCCGCAGGTCTGGGGAAACAGGGACTCCCCCGCTTCATCACGCGCCGCCACGGCCGACAGGAAGGGTCCATAGCCCTCCAGCGCCTCCATGTTTTCGATGTTGCCCTGCCCGTCGAAACGGGGAGCCTGGGATACGATGCCGTTCTGCAGAAGCCGCGCGATGATTGCCGGAAAAAACCATTCCCGCAGGCCACCCGAAAGCACCTCGAAAGCCTCGCCCATCGAGCCGTCCAGGTACTTGGCCGCGGCGCAGAGATCGTAGTTATAAACCTGGCCCGAGCCGATGGATGATGCGGGCGGGACGGATCCGTCGCGCTTCAGGAAGGGGTAGACGAGGTCGTAGTTTTCACGCAGGAGGCCAAGAACCCAGAAGAACTGCGTGCCGGCCGCGGCTCCCAATCGCGCCTCCATGCCTTCGTCAGTGCCGGATTCATCCTTCATGAAGCGTGGAAAGGGCTTGCTGGGAAGCTCAAGCGCAACGCCGAGCGAAGCGAGGCTCTCCGGACAAAGAGCCTTTATTTTCGCGACCGCCGCGATGATGAGATCCTCGAAGAAGTCCAGTGCCTCATCTCTCTGCTTCTCCAGCAGCATCTTAACGGCTGTTGGGTCGTCAAAATAATCATCATCGGATATCCTGCCCGAGCGCTTCATCTCGATGTCCATCTGTGAAAAATCGATGAGGTACTTTCTCTTCTTGGCGATTTCCTTGTGGGGCAATTCAAGCCTGATGTTGGGCGAATCGATGAAGATGCCTTTAACCGCGGGGTTCATGCAGGCAAGGAATTTTGAATAGATCATGGAATGCGTCGTCCGGTACGGCACGCCCTGATAGTGGATGACGGGGACA
>PGXP01000161.1:4230-8656 GCA_002839205.1 Spirochaetae bacterium HGW-Spirochaetae-9 | reverse complement strand
CTCCCGGTGAGCCACAAGCCACCCAGGCCTCCGCCTCCCCTCCTGGAACTCCTCGAATCCCTGCCGCTTCCACCCTGCTGCACGGCGATGGAAGCCACCATAGCAAAGAGTGCGAGGGCAATGAAGAGCACGAAGTACCCGACGAGCATGACGGCGATCCATGCCTTGAAAACTGTCTTTCCTGCCTCGATGGCGATCTTCCCAAAATGGCGAAGAAAGCGCTTCATGGTCGGGCCAAAACCCCTATAACGGCTCTTCATGCCGCTGGGAAAGGAATAGAGTATATCGCCTTTTTCCGTAACCCTGAGCCTTGCGCCAAATTCATCGGCCAGGGCGGGTAGTTCGGCTTCTATCTGATACAGAGGCAAACCGGTGAGACCCGCAAGATCGGCAACCGTGGACTCGCTGCCAGATGACTTGAATCCCCCCTTAAGCCTAGATCGTACGAGCTCCCGGTTGTAGTCGTATATTTTTCGGTTTTCTTCCTGTGCCACTATCGTATCCTTATAGGAATTTCGACTGCTTCAAAGCCAGGGCCCGGCCATAGAGGGCTGTATACTCGCTGGCCGATTTTCCCCAGGTAAACTCGCGGGTCATGGCTTTCATCCGCATCATATCGATATGATCACCGCGGTTGTACCATGCCCATACTGCCCAGCCAATCGTGTTGAAGAGGGATCTGGGCGTCAAGTCGTCGAACATGAAGCCCGTGCCGTCGCCCGTCTCCTGGACATAGTTTTCCACGGTATCGGCGAGGCCCCCCGTCCTGTGCACGATGGGCAAGGTGCCGTAGCGAAGAGAGTACATCTGGTTGAGACCGCAGGGCTCGTATTTGCTCGGCATGAGGAAAAAATCCGATCCCGCCTCGATGAGGTGGGCCAACCCCTCGTCATAGCCGATTTTCGCCTTGAAATTCGGGAACCTGGAAGAGAGGGATCGCAGTTCCTCTTCGCACCAGGCATCGCCCGATCCGACGACGGCGATTTGCACATTCATCGTGGAGCAGACGTTCGGTATCGCCCCATAGCCCTTGCCGAACATTTCGCCGATGCCCTTCTGTTCGGTGAGGCGGGCAACCATGCCGATGAGAGGCACCTTGTCATCGAAAGGCAGGCCGAATTTTTCCTGCAGGGCTCGCTTGCAGACAGCCTTGCCGGAAAGGTCTTCAACCGAATATTTGGCGGGGATGTACTCGTCGATCTCAGGATTCCAGACTTCCTTGTCGACGCCATTCAAAATACCCACCAGGTCGCGGCTCCTGTGGCGCAGGAGTCCGTCCAGTCCGAAGCCATACGGAGAGGTCTGGACTTCCCTGGCATAGGTGGGCGACACGGTAGTGAGGCTATCGGCCGTCGTTATGCCGGCTTTCAGGAGATTGAGCGTGTCGTGGAATTCGAAGCCGAGGCTGTGAAAAAGCGTCCAGTCGAGACCGAAGAAAGGAAAATGCTCCTTGGCGTAGAGCCCCTGATAACCCAGGTTGTGAATGGTCAGAACGCTGGCTGTCTTGGCGAAATCTTTGTCTCTCTCGAGGGTCGAAAGGTAGACCGGAACGAGGGATGTCGGCCAATCATGCGCATGCATGACATCGGGTGTCCATTTCAATTTCCTGCAGAGCTGGAAGGCTGCCCTTGAAAGGAGCGCAAATCGTTCGGGATTGTCAGGGTACTCGCTCTGGCTCGATTGGCCGTAGACGCCGCTCCTGCCGTAGTATTCTTCATATTCCAGAAAGTAAACTGGGACACTGGAGGATGGGAGGCTGGAAGCATAGACTCTCGTCCACAGCTCTTTATCGCCAACAGGCACGCCCATCGGGTCGTCGAGAATTGAGAGCTTTTCACGGGGAATAAAGTAGTACCGCGGGAGGAGGAGGCGTACATCATGCCCAAGCCTGGAGAGGGCAATGGCCAAGGCCGACACGGCATCGCCCAGGCCGCCCGACTTGGCAAAGGGAACTGCCTCGCTCGAGATCATAAGAATCTTCACCGCAGGTCCTCCAGGAATATGTGATGCAGAGTGCTGCCACTTTTCAATATAGCAAAGCTCCATGGGATCGGATCGGTAACAACCCGATTATACAAATACTAGCAGCATGCTGCAATGAGGAAGGCTGAGCCATTTTGAAGCACAAGGCTGCCCTTCGCGCGCCTACCGGACGGAGGCACCTATGCAAAAAACAGTATCGTTGATTCTATCTCTCCTGCTTGTAGCGGTTCTCGCCCTGTCATGCGCGGGAACCCAGAATTCCAGGATGGGTACGCTGGCACTGAATCTGCAGTGCGACACCGTCTTCGCAAGAGGTCGAGCGGTACCGAATGGAGGAGCGAAACCCGCGTCCATCGGTCCGACGGAGGATTGGAGCCCTGCTCGCTACACGATTTCCGGTACGGGACCGGGAGGTGCAGTGTTATCGCTGGACAGTTCGGCAACGGTGGTTGAAGAAAAGCTCTCCCCCGGTGAATGGGCACTTGAGGTGAAAGCCTTCACTACCGCAGGCAAGGAAGTAGCCATGGGCTCGACGCTTTGCCTTCTGCAGCCGGGCAGGACGACATCGGCCAAGATACTTCTCTACCCGATTGAAGGCACAGGAACCTTGTCGCTTGCGATCGATAAAAACTTGGAGGTGCCGACGGGAGGGCGAATCACCGGCAATCTCAGTTTCAAGGGCTTGCCTGGGAAAGCCCTGCCGCAGGCACCGGCGATTATCACCGTCGATATCCCTGCTGAACAGTCCAGCCTCGAATTTGAAGACCTCGGAGCCGGACACTATGGCATCTTCCTGCAATTACTCGGCTCGGATGGAATTGTTTCAGGCGGCTGCGTCGAGACAATTCTGATCGTGGCAGGATTCCAGACCAGCGGAGCCTGCAAGATAACCATGGGAATGCCGATCGTCGACCTTTCGGCTGCGCTCTACCCTGCATCGGCCTTGCCTGCCCCCATAATTTCGGTTGAACACACATTCTCCGACGACGCCGTGCCCTTGCCCATCGCGGTCAGCCGCTCCGCACCCGAGGAGGGCGAGGCAATGCTCCGGCGCTGGTACGTAAATGGGGAAGATGCGGGAATGGCTGTCGAACTCGTCGGAAATCGCGGGCTCCTGCCGGAGGGAACCTTTGTCCTTCCACGTTTGACCGGTCCATCCTCGCTCTCCACGATGAGGGTCGACTTTGTCGAGGAATCGTTGCAATCCTTCCGCGCAGGTTCGGCATCGGCAACCCTCGACGCGGGCAGGTCGGCCAGGGTTTCGGGATTCAGCTGGAGGGCGAGCTACAACTACGCTGCCGCCATGGGGAGATCCCTCGGCGAGACGACAGGCGCCTTCACCAATGGTACCGGCACCGCAAGTTCAATCAAGGCCATCGCCGCCTCGCCTTCAGGCATGATTGCCGTTTCCGGTCTCGATTACGAGGATGCCCTCCATGCCTTCGCGGCAACCTATGGTGCCGAGTTGGATCCAGCAGCCAGCCCTGGAGCTGAGCCCCTCTCCATCGACGCCTCCTGGATAAGGCTTTGGAGAAATAAAATGAAAGTGAATAATGACTACAAGAATGCAGATCGGCTAGCCATATCCGATGATGGGCATTATTTAGCGGCGGCCGCATCTTCGGCGACCTCCAGCTGGATATGGCTGGCAAGGTTGGATGAGGGAGGATTATATCTCGATTCTTCTGCGACCATCGCGGGAAGTGGCAATCTGGCTAACATGATTTCCATCAAAGGTCTCTGCTTTTCACCTGGTGGGGACAAGCTTTTCGCGGTGGCAAATAAAAAAGACACGATCTTTGCCTTCAGTGTCGGCGAACTGGGGCTCAACTATGCAGCTCATATCGAGCTTGACGGACTTAACGACGCTCTCTCGCTGGAGGATATCAAAGTTACGCGTTCGGGAAGCATCGTCGTCAGCGCCGAGATGACTTCCAAACTCTATGTGATCCAGGATGATACAAGCTTCAGTACTCCAACAGCCATTGCAGGCAATTCCGAATCCGGCCCCTACCACCCCACATCGATCGCCATATCGGAGGAAGGCGATGCCTTCTATGTTCTCTGCGACGGGGATGAAATCCTCTGCTTCTCTCGAACTGATCCATCAAGCCCCTACAGCCAGGTATCTTCCTTCAGCCTGCCGTATGAGGCCGAGGGCGCCAGTTGCATGGCTGTAGGAACATCGCCGGTCGGGGGATGCGAGACTCTGGCCGTCGCGGGCGGCGACAGCCTTGTTTTCTTTGACATGGGGAGCGACAGGATACCGGATAATGAAGTTGTCATTTCGGCTGCTTGCTGTAATGTTGCCGAAATTGCCGATGCAAAAGCTCTCAGTTACCTCAGTGGAGCCTTTATTGTGGGCAGCAGTGGCACCAACGGCAAAGTATCGGTTTTTGGCCGGGATTGAAGCGGATCTGACGGGACGTCACTGGCGCAACAT
>PGXP01000161.1:0-4189 GCA_002839205.1 Spirochaetae bacterium HGW-Spirochaetae-9 | reverse complement strand
CAACATCCAGCAATCGCTATAAAATGGGGTATTCAGGAGAAAGCCAGTGTACGTTCTGGATGATTTTACCCTCGTAGGGATGATCGAGAAGAGCGGGAAACGCTATGCAAACCTGCCAGCCCTCTCCATGGTCGGCGGCGAGCGTTTCACCTACGGCGACATTGAAAGGCATTCCGCCAGGCTGGCGGCCTCCCTCGCATCGCAAGGCATTGGGAAAGGCGACAAAGTCGCCCTCCTGGCGGAAAATTCCCCCTATTGGGGTATCGCCTACTTCGGCATTCTCCGCGCCGGAGCGGTGGTTGTGCCCATCCTTACGGATTTCATACCCGAGCAGATCAGGAATATCATCGTCCACTCGGAAGCCAAGGCTGTCATTTGTTCACAGCGACTGCTCCAAAAAATTGAGGTTCTCGAGCTCCCAGTCCTCCTCATAGACATAAAAGACGCGGTACCGCTGGAGGAGGCGAAACCTGCCCTGTCGGCATCGAAGCCCAGTTCGCCCGATCCCGACGATCTTGCGATGATCGTCTACACGTCCGGCACAACGGGACTCTCGAAAGGGGTTATGCTCAGCCATAGAAACATTTTGTCGAACGCCTTCGGCTGCCGCTCTATCATTATCCTCCACCGGACAGATCGCCTCCTTTCCATTCTGCCCCTCGCCCACACCTACGAGTTCACGATAGGATTCGTCATTCCCTTGCTCTCCGGATCGCACATCCACTACCTGGATAGACCACCGTCAGCCACCGTCCTCCTCCCTGCCCTGAAAGCGGTGAAGCCGACCATTATGCTCTCCGTGCCTCTCGTCATCGAAAAGATCTACCGCTCAAACATAAAGCCCACCCTGGAAGGGATGAAACTATATTCCAGCCCTCTATTCAAACCTCTTCTAATCCGCTTCGCCGGGATCAAACTCAAAAAGACCTTCGGAGGCTGCATCCGGTTTTTTGGCGTCGGGGGAGCCCCTCTCTCCAGCGATGTCGAAGATTTCCTCAAGAAGGCCGGCTTTCCCTACGCCATCGGCTATGGACTCACGGAAAGCTCGCCCCTCCTCGCAGGCTGTCCTCCGAGCCGCACCTTCCTCCATTCAACTGGACCAGCCCTCACTGGCGTGAAAATAAGAATCGCCGACCCGCAGCCAGGGACAGGGGCTGGCGAGATACAGGCGCAGGGCGACAATATATTCAAGGGCTATTTCAAGGATCCGGAACGGACGAAGGAAGCCTTCACCGAAGACGGCTGGTTCAAGACAGGTGATCTCGGATTTGTCGATGCACAAGGACGGATCTTCGTTAAGGGACGGATCAAGTCCATGATACTCGGCGCCTCGGGCGAGAACATCTATCCGGAGGAGATAGAAGCCGTGCTCAACCAATCACCCTTTGTGGCCGAATCTCTTGTCGTGGAGGGAGAGGCAGGCCTGACCGCTTTTGTCTACCTGAAGAGCGAAGTGCTTGAGAATCTCGAAGCGAGGATACAGGACGGCCTGGATGCGGCTGAAGATATATCCTCGAGGATGGGAAATGCCTTGTCCAATGCCGAAAAATCCGTCGTACATTCCATAGGCGAAGCATGGGTCGGCGCCGAAAAAAAGGCCGAAACGCTCCTCGAGACGATCCGCAGGGAAGCCAACGCCAAGCTCAGCTCTTTCTCCCGGATACACTCTATCAAACTGCAGGAAAGCCCTTTCGAGAAGACGCCAACCCAGAAGATAAAGCGCTTCATGTATTCAAGGTCGGGAGAGCCCAAGCCCAAGACCTGAACGAGTTATTTTCGAAGACTGCCGACCCTCAGCGCACCACGATTGATGTAGCCAAAAAACAGGGCAATGATGATGAGGGCGCAGCCCTTCACCAGAAGGCTCCAGCCATTGCTCATAAACAGGGTGCTCAAGGCGGCCAGGGCGAGAAAACAGTTGATTCCATAGATGATCAGGAGCGCGCGGCCCGTGGATTTTACTTTTCCGAGCAGAATATGGTGGAGATGCCCCTTGTCGGGCGTGAAAAAGGAAACATGGGCCCTCGTCCGCCTGAATATGGCCGCAAAAGTATCGAAGATGGGGATGGCAAGGGTTGTAGTGGCTGCGATGATGCCTATTTCCGCTTTTGTCTCACCCTGGCCGAGGAGGGGGAGGATGGCCAGGCAGAAACCGAGGAAGAGGCTTCCCGAATCCCCCATGAATATCTTTGCGGGCGGCAGGTTGAATATGAGAAAGCCAGCTACCGAACCGGAAACGGCAAAGCAAATCTCCGCAGACATGATCGAGCCCTGGGACCAGAAGAATGTGCCGAAGGTCAGGGATGCAATGAAAGCGATGCCTCCGGCAAGGCCATCCAGGCCGTCGATAAGATTCATGGCATTGGTGATCCCGACGATCCACAGAAAGGTGACTGGATAGGAGAGAAGTCCGAGGTTGAGTGAGCCGTCGCCCCAGGGAACCATGATCACTTTGAAGCGGAAGCCCCACAGCATGAGCAATATCGTTACCAGTGCTTCGATTATAAACTTGAACATGGCCCGAAGATCCCTGAGATCGTCGATGAGGCCGATGGAAAACATCACCATGCCCGAAATCAGGATGGGCCAGATTTTATAAAGTTCGCTGAATTCATCGGCAAGAGGAGCCTGAAAAAGCCTCATCACAACGATGGTGATCAGGAATGCAAAAGCTATCCCCACGCCGCCGAGGCGAGGGATATTGCCATTGTGCAACTTCCTCGCATCGATCTTATCGTAGAGACCTTGCCTGGTGGCATAATACAGTATGGCCGGTACAAGGGTCGACGCCAAGGCACATGAGAGAAGGATGAAAATCAGCGGCACATAACCTCCAGACATGTTTCAATACACACTAGTAAAGCACAAAGTCAGTGGTCAGTAAAGGTTTTTCGCTGCAGGCGATAAAAAAAGGAGGTGGCAGAGAAATCCCTTCCCCTGCCCCCTCCCGCATGTACGTTACACTTGCCCTCCGGCTTCCATCACCCCCTGTAACAGAGCACTGGGCTGCGAGCCGCCGCTACCTCATCCATTCGTCCAACTGGTGTCGTCGAGGGCGCTGTGTGGAGTAGCTCCGGATTCGACGTCGCTTCCTCGGCTATGGCGAGCATGGCAGCGACAAAGGCATCCAGGTTCCGCTTGCTCTCCGTCTCCGTCGGCTCGATCATCAGGGCCTCTGGCACGATGAGAGGGAAGTAGATTGTCGGCGGATGGAATCCGTAATCGATGAGGCGCTTGGCAATATCCAAGGTATGGATGCCGGGAGCGATATCGCCCATCGCCACGAATTCGTGCATGCAGCCGCGTGTGTACTTCAGCTTGTATGCTTTTTCAAGACGAGCCCTCAAATAATTGGCATTGAGCACCGAATTTTCTGCGATTCGCCTCAGTCCGTCAGCGCCCTGCATCCTGATGTAGGTGTAGGCTCGCACAAGGACGCCGAAATTGCCATAGAAGGCTTTTACCCTTCCAATGCTCGTTTCGGGCATGGATAAAAAGAATTTGCCTCCCTTTTTTGCCACGACAGGACCTGGCAGATAGGGCGACAGCATCTTCACCGCGGCGACCATGCCCGAGCCCGGGCCACCGCCGCCATGAGGGGTCGAGAAGGTTTTGTGCAGGTTGAAATGCATGACATCGATGCCGCTCTTGCCGGGCTTGAATACCCCGGTGAGGGCGTTCATGTTGGCACCGTCGCCGTAGACAAGGCCGCCTGCTTCATGGACCATCCGGGCGATCTTTCCGATATTGCGCTCGAAGAGGCCAAGGGTGTTGGGATTGGTTATCATGATACCCGCGACCGTGTCGTCGAGAGCGGCCGCCAGGGCCTTCAGGTCGATGTTCCCATCACGTCCCGAGGGAATGGTCTGGGTGGTGAAGCCCGCCATCGTGCAGGATGCGGGATTGGTGCCATGAGCCGAGTCGGGGATGAGCATTTTGACGCGCTGTCCCTGCCCCCTGGCCTTGAGGCAATCGCGGATCATGAGGACGCCTGAGAGTTCGCCATGCGCGCCGGCCGCCGGCTGGAGGGAAACGGCGTCGAAGCCGCCGATTTCGGCGAGGCTGGTCTGCAGCTTCCATATCAGCTCGAGTGCTCCCTGCGAAAGTGCGTCGCCGACAAGAGGATGGGCGTTGCGCCATCCGGCCATTCCGGCTGCAACCTCGTTGGCCTTGGGGTTGTACTTCATCG
>PGXP01000160.1 GCA_002839205.1 Spirochaetae bacterium HGW-Spirochaetae-9 | reverse complement strand
GTCACCGACGGGCTGAAGCACCCGGGCAGGAAGGTGGGCCTCGGCCTGCCATTCCTGAAGCAGGCTGCCGAACAGGCTGGCGGCCGCTTTTCCATCGTTTCGGAGAAGGGAAGGGGCACGGAGGTGGCATTCCGCTTCGACAAGCGGAATCTGGACTGCCCTCCCCTGGGCGACCTGCCGGGGGCCCTGCTCTCGGTTCTGTGCATGCCCGGCGCGCGGGAGATGAATATTTCGCGCCGACGGGGTTTACATTCGTACGAGCTCAGGAAGAGCGAGTTGATCGATGCGCTCGGAAGCCTCGATGAGGTTTCCTCGCTCGCTCTGCTGAAGCAATATTTGCTATCGCAGGAAGAAGGAGAAGACCTATGGCAAGGATGACCCTCGACGAGCTTCGGGCACTTCGGGATTCGAAGCGTCAGGACTTGGCGCGGCGGGATGTGGAAGGCAAGGACATCCAGGTTATTGTCGGAATGGGAACCTGCGGGATCGCCGCCGGCGCGAAGCTCACCTTCGACGCCCTCGTCGATTCCATCGAAAAGCACGGTCTCGGCGACAGGGTTCTGATCAGGCAGACGGGCTGCATGGGCCTCTGCTATGTCGAGCCGACGGTAGAGGTGGCTTTCCCCGGCATGCCCACGGTCATCTACGGAAAGATGACGCAGGAAAAGGCCGATGAACTCGTCCAGAAGCATCTGGTGGAGCATAGCCTCCTCGACAACCTCATTTTCGACCGCCCCGCAGCCGACATCGTCGGCACACAGGCAGGCGGTACGAAGGGAGGCAAATAATGGCCAAGAAGAACTTTATCCTCGTCTGCGGCGGCACGGGCTGCGAGTCTTCCAAAAGCGATGAGATCTACCGCACCCTCATCAAGGAAGCCGAGCTTCAGGGCGCCAAGGACGATGTCCAGGTCGTCAAGACGGGCTGTTTCGGTTTCTGCGAAAAAGGCCCCATCGTCAAGGTTCTCCCTTCCGAATCCTTCTATGTAGAGGTGAAACCCGAGGACGCGAAGGAAATAATCGCCGAGCAGGTGATCAAGGGGCGCGAGGTCAAGCGCCTTCTCTACCAGAAGGACCAGAAGACGGCGGACAACGTCAAGGTAAAGGACATCGAGTTCTACCAGAAGCAGTTCCGCATCGTGCTTCGCAACTGCGGCGTCATCAATCCCGAGAATATCGAGGAATATATCGCCCGCGACGGCTATGTCGCCCTCGAAAAAGCCCTCTTCGAGATGAGTCCTCAAGCGATCATCGATGTCATGAAGGCTTCGGGCCTTCGCGGCCGAGGCGGCGCAGGATTCCCCACCGGCATCAAGTGGGAGACGGCCGCCAAGGTGAAGAGCGATGTGAAGTACATCGTCTGCAACGCCGACGAAGGCGATCCCGGCGCTTACATGGACCGATCCACCATCGAGGGCGATCCCCATTCCATCCTCGAGGCGATGATGATAGCGGGCAAGGCTATCGGCTCCAACCATGGCTTTGTCTACATCCGCGCCGAGTACCCTCTCGCCATCGATCGCCTCAAGGTAGCCATCGCCCAGGCCAAGGAAATGGGCCTGATGGGCAAGAACATCCTCGGTTCGGGCTTCGACTTCGACATCGAGATCCGCCTCGGCGCGGGCGCCTTTGTCTGCGGCGAAGAGACGGCCCTCCTCAAGTCCATCGAAGGCAACCGCGGCATGCCCATACCCAAGCCGCCATTCCCCGCCATCAAGGGTCTATGGGGCAAGCCGACCATCATCAACAACGTCGAAACCCTCGCCAATGTCCCCATCATCCTGACAAAGGGCGCCGAGTGGTTCGCCTCCATCGGTACCGAAAAGTCCAAGGGTACCAAGGTTTTCGCCCTCACCGGCAAGATCAACAACTCCGGCCTTATCGAAGTGCCCATGGGCACCACGCTGCGCGAGATCATCTTCGACATCGGCGGCGGCATACGCAACGGTAGGAAGTTCAAGGGTGTCCAGACTGGCGGCCCCTCCGGCGGCATCATCGTCGAGAAAGACCTCGATACCCCCATCTCCTACGAGAGCCTCGTCGCCCTCGGCTCGATGATGGGCTCGGGCGGCATGATCGTCATGGACGAGGACGACTGCGTCGTGGACGTCTCCAAGTTCTACATGGAATTCTGCGTCGATGAATCCTGCGGAAAGTGCGCCCCCTGCCGCATCGGCACCAATCAGATGCAAGCCCTCCTCTCCAAGATTTCCAAGGGCAAGGGCGAGGAAAAAGATCTTGAGAGCATGGAGCGGATCGGCAAGGCGATGACAAAAGCATCCCTCTGTATGCTGGGCGGCTCGGCGGCCAATCCCACGATGGGCACCCTGCGTCATTTCAGGGACGAGTACATGGAACACATCGTGGAACACAAGTGCCGGGCCGGGAAATGCAAGGACCTCGTCGTCTACGAAATCAATGCGGCGAAGTGCATCGGCTGCGGACTCTGCGCGCGCAAGTGCCCCGTGCCCTGCATCTCTGGCGAAAAGAAACAGCCGCATGTGATCGACAAGGCTCGCTGCATCAAGTGCGGCGAGTGCTTCAAGGCATGCAAATTCGGCGCCGTGGTCGTGCGCTAAGGACCGGGAGAAACAACAATGATCAAATGCAAGGTAAACGGAATAGCGGTTCAGGTCGCCGAGGGGGCCACGGTGCTCGACGCGGCCAAAAAGGCCAACGTCAAGATACCCACCCTCTGCTACAACCCCGATCTCGCCCCCTGGGCAGCCTGCGGGATCTGCGTCGTAAAGGTTGAGGGCAACAACAAGATGCTCAGATCCTGCTGCACCCCGGTGGCCGAGGGGCAGAGCTTCATCACCAACGATGCCGAGCTCGTCTCCATCAGGAAGACGGTGATAGAACTCATCCTTTCCACCCATCCGGACGACTGCCTCGCCTGCCCCCGCAACCAGGACTGCGAGCTGCAGACCCTGGCCCAGGAGTTCGGCATCAGGCAGCAGTCCTTCCCCAAGCGCCTGCGCGACCTCCCCATAGATGACACGACAGGCTCCATCATCCTCAATCCCGAAAAGTGCATCCGCTGCGGCCGCTGCGTCACCGTGTGCCAGCAGATGCAGAACGTCTGGGCCATCGAATTCCTCGGACGCGGCGAATCGACGCGAATCGCCCCCGCCGCCGACGTGAAGCTGGGCGAAAGCCCCTGCATCCGCTGCGGCCAGTGCTCGGCACACTGCCCCGTCGGCGCCATCTACGAGAACGACCAGACGCAAGTGGTCTGGGATGCCCTGATGAAGACGGGCCCCGAGGCCAAGACCTGCGTAGTCCAGATCGCTCCTGCCGTGCGCATCGCCCTGGGCGAGGCTTTCGGCCTCCCTGCCGGCACCGACCTCACCAAGAAGATCTACACCGCCTTCAGGCGGATGGGTTTCGACGCCATCTTCGATACGAACTTTTCGGCCGACCTCACCATCCTCGAGGAAGGCACGGAATTCGTGAAGAGGCTCACCGGGGCCCTGAAGAGCGGCCTTGGCATCGCGACGAAGGATAAATCCCTTCCCCTTATCACCTCCTGCTGCCCTGCCTGGGTCGACTACATGGAAAAATACTACCCCGACATGGTGCCCAACTTCTCCACCGCCAAGAGCCCACAGCAGATGATGGGCGCCATGATCAAGACTTACTGGGCGGGCAAGGCCGCCATCGATCCCGCGAAGATATTCTCCGTGTCGATCATGCCCTGCACGGCCAAGAAGTATGAGACCCACCGCGACGAATCCATGTATTCCTCGGGATTCCAGGACGTGGACGTGTCGATCACCACCCGCGAGCTCGCACGCATGATCAAGCAGGCGGGCATCGATCTCGTCAACCTGCCCGAATCCGAGGCTGACAACCCCCTGGGCCCCTACACGGGCGCGGGCGCGATTTTCGGAGCCACGGGCGGCGTCATGGAAGCGGCCCTGCGCTCGGCCTACTTCCTCGTCACCGGCGACGAGCTCAAGGACGTGAACTTCACGGCCGTTCGCGGCATTTCGGGAATAAAGGAAGCCTCGGTCCATATCGGCGGCATCGAGATCCGCGTGGCCGTAGCCCACCAGATGGGCAACATCCAGGACGTCCTCGACCAGGTGAGGACGGCGCGCGACTCTGGCAAGGACACGCCCTGGCACTTCATCGAGGTGATGGCTTGCCGCGGCGGCTGCATCGGCGGCGGCGGCCAGCCCTATGGCGCAACCGACGAGATCCGCACCAAACGCATGCGTTCCCTCTACGACCACGACGAGGGCAAGGAATACCGCTGCTCGCACAACAATCCCTACATCAAGCAGGTATACACCGAGTTCCTCGAGGCGCCGGGCAGCCACAAGGCCCACCAGCTCCTGCACACGCACTACGAGGAAAAACCGCTGTTCCTGAAGTAAAGCGGAGTTTCGCTGAACGCGCATAATTGTTCAAAGGGGTGGCCAAAGCGGCCACCCCTTTTT
>PGXP01000159.1 GCA_002839205.1 Spirochaetae bacterium HGW-Spirochaetae-9 | reverse complement strand
CGGCTTGTCGGGCGATGGGCTTGTCCTCTCGTCCGAAGAGAGCGAGATTGGCGCCGCGCGTGAGGAGATTCACTGCGAATACGCGGGCGAAGACGCGACGATAGCGCTGAATTACCGGTATATCGAAGAGCCGCTGCGCGTGCTGGACAGCGAAAATCTGGTGGTCGAATTCAGCGACACCGCGCGCGCGATAACGCTCCGGCCTGAACCGAGGGGTGACTATTTCCACGTAGTCATGCCGATGCAGATCGACTGATGCCTTTCAGGCGGACACGCTTCGCTTCGTTCAGGAATCTCGAAGACGGTGAAATCGATGTCGACGCGGACAGAATTTTCCTCATAGGCGAGAACGGCCAGGGCAAGACCAACTTCCTCGAAGCGCTTTACTATCTCTGCTATGGATCCTCTTTCAGGGGTGGCGTGGATGCCCAGATTCCGACCTCCGGCAGCGCTGGCTTCGGGCTTGCTGGGCTCTGGTCGCGCGATGGCGAGGATGAGTACCTCGATGAGGAAATTTCCGTGCGCATGGATGGCCAGACCAAGGAAATACGTCTGAACGGCCGGCAGCTCAAGGACAGGAAGGAACTCGTCTTCCACAACCCCGCAGTCGTTTTCTGCCACGAGGACTTCAGTTTCGCGGCGGGGGATCCCGAGCGAAGGCGCTTCTTTTTCGACCAGTGCGCGGGCATGCTTTCGCTGTCCTACATCGAAACGCTCCGCTCTTTCAAAAGGGTGCTCAAGCAGCGCAACGCTGCCCTCAAGGAGAGTGCCTACGATCTCCTCGACGTACTCGACCCTCTTTTCGCATCATACGGCCTTGAACTCATGGCGGCCAGAAAGGCCTTGCATGGGCGTTTCCAGAAGGAATTCCCCAGCCTCTACGAGTCGGTGGCCGTTCTGGGCCGGCGGGTGGATCTGGAGTATTCGACGAGCTGGCCGGCCGAGGTTTCGGTGGATTCGGTGCTCGAGCTTCTGGCTTCCCGCCGCGAAGGGGAGATCATGCTGGGGACGACGCGATCCGGCCCCCACCGCGACCGATGGAACTTCGGCTGCGAAGGCGAGATGTTCACCGAAAAGGCTTCCACCGGACAGCTGCGCCTTGTCTCCCTCATCCTGCGGGTCATCGAAGCCCGAGCGTACGCGGACTCTGCCGCGAGCGCCAACTCCGCTGCGAGCCCCGACCAGATGGCCGGCGGAAGCGCGGCTTCGCCCAGGTGGCCCGTCCTCCTCCTCGACGATGTGCTTCTTGAGCTGGATGTAGGGCGGCGGCGGAGGTTTTTGGACTTGCTCCCTGGGCCAGGATCCGGGGCCCAGGCCTTCTTCACCTTCCTGCCCGAAGAGCCGTGGACGGAATACGAGAACGGGGATACGATCGTGTACAAGGTGAGCCATGGCCGATTCCAGAATCAAGAGCGTCGCTGATCTCCTCTCCTCCTTTTTCGACAAGGACCTCGCCAGGGAAGGCCAGCAGTTTTCGGGCTTCGGGCGCGCCTGGAAGGCGATAGCGGGGGCGAGGCTCGGAGAGCATTCCCACCCCGCCGACATAAAGCACGGCATTCTCATCGTCGAAACCGAACATCAGGGATGGACGCAACTGCTGCAGCTCCAGCAGGACAGGATACTCGAAGAGATCCAGCGGCGCTTTCCGGACCTGGGCATCCGTGGCATAGCCTGGAGGCTTGGAAACGAGCCGAAGGTTGCTGCGGTTGCGGCGACGCCCAGGATTCAGCCAGCGGCCGGGCCTATTGTGCCGGCGGCTGAAAATGAAGCCGAAAAAGCCAGGGAAGAAAAAGCCGAGGAAAAGAGGGGCCTTCCACCAGATATGGTGGCTACCTTCGCCCGGATCAGGAAAAACATCAATAAATAGGGTCCTCTTCGGGCGATCTTCTCCTTGGGCTGAACCGGGGCGCGGCATACCGGCCGATTGACGAAGCTTGGCCCATCGTTTTATACTCACGAACCTGCCTCATACGTCCAAAGGATTATGTCCAAAGGGCGAGGTCCGAAGGACGAGGTATCCATAGAAATCGACCGGCGTGCGAGCGCCGTCGCGCATAGAGCAAGGAGCACGTTGTCATGAAGCGCACCTATCAACCCAGCAGAACGAAGAGAAACAGGAAATTCGGCTTTCGCGCCCGTATGAGCACGAAGGGCGGCCGTCTCGTTCTCAAGAGAAGAAGAGCCAAGGGACGGATCAAGCTCTCCGTCGCCGACGAGAAGAAGAAGTATTAGCGGAATGTCCCCGGTTGGGGATATGGAAAAGCAGAGACAGGATTTTCCGAAGTCCGAGAAAGTACGGACTAAATCGGAGATTGACCGGATTTTCCGCACGGGCGCCCGGTTTTCATGCAAAGGGATGGTGCTTCGAGTAAAGCGAAATGCCCTGGGCTGGAATCGGGCGGTTTTTGTCGCCGTACGTTCGTTTGAAGGGGCTGTGCAGCGCAACAGGGCCAAACGGGTTGCCCGTGAGGTCTGGCGACTGAACAAGCACAGGATAACCCCGGGCAACGATGTAGCCTTCGTGCTGTACCCAGAATACGACAGTTTTGCGGAGTGTTCCGGCTCGATGCTCCTCCTTCTCCGCAAGGCGGGTCTGATGCGATGAAGTTTCTGGTAAAACTGATTTCCTTTCCTTTTCTCGCCCTCATCAGGTTGTACCAAATTCTCATCTCCCCTCTTCTGCCCCCGTCGTGCAGATTTTTTCCCACCTGTTCTGCGTATTCCTATCAGGCGATTTCCAAGTATGGTCCATTCAAGGGCGGCTATCTCGCCCTGAAGCGGATCCTTAAATGTCATCCGAGAAACCCGGGAGGCTTTGACCCAGTACCATGAGCATATTCAATATGAACGACGGATCCCAAACCAGTGAAGAAAAGCGGCGCACCATACTTGCAGTAGTGCTGTCGACGGTTATCGTGGGTGTTGGCTTCATTGCCCAGAACGCCCTTTTCCCGCCCGCCCCCCAGCCAGTGCAGACGCAGGTGAGCAGCCAGACTTCGACCACGAGCGGTCAGAGTACGACGCCGGCGGCGACGGTGGTGGCGGAGCCATTCAAGACCGAGGCTGCAGCCGTCGCCGCTCCTGCGGGAGCCGAAGCGGCTGACCTTCCGGTGGCCCAGGCGAGCTACACCATAGAGACCGACCTCCTGAAGGTCGTCTTGAGCAATGCGGGGGGCGACATCGTTTCCCTCCAGCTCAAGGCGCACAAGGACAAGACCGATTATGTCGACCTTGTGGTGCCGGGCGAAAAGGGCGCGAACGGGATATCTCTGGCCTTTGGCGGTCAGGACACGATGCCCGTGAAGGAGCTGATGAAGGTCACCTGGCTCGATGCCGACAGGAAGACCATTCAGTTCGCCCGCACCTTCTACGCCAAGGCGAACGGCTCGGAAGAGCTCGTGCCCTTTACCTACAAGAAGACCTTCAGCTTCCGCAACGGCGAATACCTCTTCGGCATGGCGGTCGCTCTTGAGGGTGCGAATGGCGCACAGATTCCCCTCAACACCAACGGCACAGCCTATACCCTCTCCATCGGACCGCAGATAGGTCCTCGCTTTGATCATCTTCCGAAGAACGCTGATTACAGGAAATACATTCTCGAGATCAACGGCAAGAAGAAGCTCGAGACGGCAAAGCCCGGCAACATCCAGGTGATAAAGGAGCAGCCTTCATGGGGCGCTCTGGCGGGCAAATACTTCGCTTTCATCGCCATTCCGGAAGCGCCTTTCGCTTCCTTCAGTTATCTCCAGGCACAGGATCCGGTGGTCAAGCAGACGAACACCATGTTCCTGTCCCGGCCGGTGATCAACTCCTCCAGCCAGACCGATCGCTACTATTTCTATTTTGGGCCAAGGACGGCGACCGAGCTCGCCAAGTACGAATATTCGGACAAAAACGCCTTCGGCCTCCAGGCCATGCGCCTCGAGGACGCTACCGAGCGCTCCAACCTTTTGGGCTGGCTCGAGAACATCCTCAAGTTCATGCTGAATGTCTTCTATAAACTCATCCCGAACTATGGCGTGGCCATAATTCTCGTGACTATCCTCATCAAGGTTATCTTCTTCCCGCTGACGAAAAAGGGGTCCATCTCCACGGCCAGGATGCAGGAACTGCAGCCCAAGATGCAGGAGCTTCAGGCCAAGTACAAGGGCAATCCACAGAAACTCAACGCCGAGATGGCCGATTTTTACAAACGCAACAACTATAACCCTATGTCGGGCTGTCTGCCGATGCTGATCCAGTTCCCCCTCTTCATCGCCATGTACAACCTCTTCAACAACCACTTCGACCTGAGGGGTGCGAGCTTCATAGCCGGGTGGATAGGCGACCTCTCCCTGCCGGAGAGCATCTGGAATTTCGGTACATTCCGCCTTCCACTGCTCGGTTGGAGCGATTTACGGGCCTTGCCCATCATTTATCTCGTAAGCCAGCTTTTGTATGGCAAGTTCACGCAGACCTCCCAACCGG
>PGXP01000158.1 GCA_002839205.1 Spirochaetae bacterium HGW-Spirochaetae-9 | reverse complement strand
CGACCGCGCCCGTCATGCCGGCAAAAAATACGGAGGCGATGATGTTGGCGTGGGCGAGTCCTCCTCTCCAATGTCCGACGAGAATATTGGAAAAATTGACGAGGCGCTTCGTGATGCCAGCCTTGTTCATCAGTTCTCCAGCCAGGATGAAGAAGGGCATGGCCATGAGGGTGAACATGTCGAGGCCGGAAAAGTACTGCAGGGGAGCCATCGACAGAAGCCCGACGCCTGAACCCATGAGGAGGAGGCCTACGACGCCCGCGATGCCGAGGGTAAAGCCGATGGGAATCCCGAGGACGAGGAGGGCGAAAAATACAACCGCAACCGATAGGAACATCTCTTCCCTCCTCAGATGTCAATGTAGCCGATGGACTGCGCCCTTCGCCCGTCAGGGCTCTGGATCACCATTATCGAGACGAGGACTGCCTGGATGGCCGAAATCCCCATGGCGACGGGGACGGCCAGCCGCGGCACGAACATCGAAATGCCAAGAGCCTGGGTGGCCTGGGTTCGGGCTTCGATGGTTGCATTCAGCGAATAGAAGAACATAAACAGGAGAAAAGCCAGAACAAAGACGTTGATGAACACCGCCATAGCTTTTCGAGCGCCCGTCTTCTTGAGCCCGTCGAGGATGATAGTGAGTCCGACATGCTCACCTGCGCTGATTCCCAAACTTATGGAAAGGGATGCGCCCCATATCATAAGGTACCGTGAAGTCTCCTCCACCCAGTTCAAGGGAGCGTTGAGGACATAGCGGAAAAATACGCCCAGGATGACGATGGCCGTCATGACACCGAAGAGGAGGGCGCAGGCGAGCCCTGTTCCCTTGTCGATGGCTGCCGAGAGCGATTCGGCTTTCGTTGAGCCTTGCTTGCTGGCTGTCATGGTTTTTCCTCCCGCGAGTGGCGCTGCAGCCTAAGGGAGGGGATGCTGCGTAAAGGCAACATCCCCTCCTGCCTGGACCGGCGTTCAGATATTTTTGGGCTGTGAATCAGTAGCCGAGTTCTTTCTCAGCCTGTTCAATGGCGGCGAAGAACTTGTCAACGAGAGCCTCACCCTCTTTCTTGTACTGGGCGCTCATGAATTCCCTGGCCGCGGGGATGGCGACGTCGCGGAACTGCTTCATTTCAGCTTTGGTGGGAACATAGACCTGCATCTTCTCCGCGAGGGTGGGAAGTCCCTTGTCCGAACCGTCGATGATCCTCGAGAGGCCTCGACCGGCGAGGAGGGCGGTGCGGGCGGCATCGTCCACGACTGTCTGGAGTTCGGCAGAAAGGCCTGCGTAGAACTTGGGATTCAGGACCCAGACATAGGGAGCATAGAGGTGATTGGTGAGGGTGATGTACTTCTGGACTTCCTGGAACTTGGCCATGGTGATGATGGAGATGGGGTTCATCTGTCCGTCGACCACGCCGGTCTGGAGGCTGGTGTACACTTCTGCCCAGGCGACCGTGGTGGGAGATGCGCCCAGCGCCTTGACGATGGCCTGGTGGAGAGGGAGAGCCATGGTGCGGAGCTTTATGCCCTTCATGTCGGCGGGGGACTTGAGCGGCCGCTTGGCGTTCGTGATGGCGAAGAATCCGCCGGATTCACCGAATCCAAGCACTTTGAATCCAGCTTTCTTCTCGATATCGGCGGCGAGGTCCTGGCCGAAGGGACCGTCATAGACTTTATAGCCGACATTGTAGCTTGAGAAGGCGAAAGGCATGTTGGTGACATCGATGAGGGGATAGAACTGGGCCATGCCGCCTGAGGAAGAGATGAAGGACTGGACGACGCCGGACTTCACCTGGACCATGGTCTCGGCCTCCTTCCCCAGGACGCCGTTCGGAAAAATGTCGACCTTGATCTGACCGTTGGAATTGGCTTCGACCTCGCTCTTGAATACGGCTGCCATGGCTGCCGACGCGACGTCGAAGGGCTGCTGGGGATTGAGGTGGGCGAGTTTAAGAACGGTCTGTCCGAATACCATTCCGGGTACGAGGACGGCGATGACGAGAACGATCGCGAGAATCCTGCTTTTCATTGGATACCTCCATGGGCCGGGCAGACCGCGTGCCCTCAGGGCACGCGCCTTTGTCCGCCTCGAGAGGATAAGAATAGACGATGAATGTCAATCTCGTCAACGATGAATGTTTATGCAATAAATTGAATGCTAGTGTCTTAACAATTCCGTGAGCTTTTCGATGTCTCCAATCGCTGCCTTCAGCTCCTGAGAATATATATTCCTACCATCAGCGTGACAGAGCGGATTGAATATATGTGTCCGATCGGAATTGAGACGCTCCAATAGATTTTTTACTTCTCCATCGCTCTTAGCGATCATTCTTGAGATTAAACCTGACAGATCGAGCGCTTCGCATTTCTTATTTCTCTGTTCACTCGGGCTGAGATTGTTTTTCAGCAACTTCTCGAAACCTGTTCTAAGGTGTACCGCGCAGGCGGGATAATCCTTCTCGCTGAAGGATTTTTTAGCTAACTCAAATTCGGTTTTTCCAGTAGTGATAAAGACGGTTGGGAATAAGCCAGAATCTTCCAAATATAGTTCATAGCATGCCCAATCCATCTTGTCGCGATAGAGGTCGAAGAGATTCTTGTCATGCGTAAAGAAGAATACCTGAAAGTCATTGAAGCTTGTTTTGAGTATCTCAATGAGTTTGTTTCGGTTGCCCATGTCGAGGCTGATTAGTAGATCATCGAGAACAAGGATCTTGCAGGGAGCGGCTGCCGTCTTTTCTAGAATACGGCGGATAGAAGCAAATAAAGGGAAATCGCCAAGGCTGAGAGTCTTGCTTCGTTCAGAAAGCTGTGGTAACGCTCGATCAAAGTTTCCCTATAATCGATCAGGATGGAGATCCGAGGTTCAGGCCTGCCTGATTCGTCTATTTCCGTGGTGAACTCGAACTTGTCGATGGAAAAATCTTTGTCGAAAACGCCTATAAAGTCGTTGATCTTGGGCAGTAGTTCGCGGTTTATCAGGGATTCGAAAGCCGAAAAATATTCGGGAAAATTCCGTATTTCGGAGAGTTTCGTGCCCTTGTCGCCCACAGGGTACATGCTGAAAAGATCACGTAGCATATTGTAAATGTTTATGCGTTCGCCTTCTCCAATTGAGGAGAAATGGATGCGTAGAAGCCTTTTATAGTCGAGGAGGGGTACGAAGAGAGCCAGGGGTTTGAGATATTCAAAGCCGAGAGGAATCTCTGTCGAATCGCTGTCGAAGGTGAGTGTTTTGCTATCGGAGAAGGCGAATTCGATCTCTGGCATTTCCTCTGGGGAGAAGACATTCTTTTCGCCTGAAATTTTGTCGATATTCTTGCCAGCCAAGAGCCCAAGAGCGCGGTAGATACTACTCTTTCCCGTTCCGTTTTCACCATAGAGGAGGAGATTTTTGCCATCGATGGACAGCTCGATCGGCGACGAAAAAAAGCGATACCCCTTTATTTTTATGTGAGTAATACGAATCGAGTCCACTGCGTAGGCAACCTTGGGCGCCCCAAGGATTTCGAGTCGAGGATCGCTCATCGCTTCAACGCTCCAAGAACCACTTCGACGCTCCTCACATTTCTGCTATGGATCAGTCCGGCATAGATATCGGGATCCCTGCCGCAGAATTCAGCCAGCTTCTTCACATAGGTGGCCTTGAATTCTTCAGTATCGGTGTTGGAGAAAGGTTGGACTACTTCCGCGACCCTCTCGTTGATATAACAGCCCGCTCCCCGCATCTCCGCTTCAAAATAGAGGCCATACACCATCACATCAACGAGGGATTCGAGCGTTTTTGCCTCGAAGTCGAGATTATAGGCGTAGCCGAATTGGATGCAGTCGACAAGGAATTCAAACGGTTTCTTTTTTCCATCTGCAATATCAGGAATTGGACTTTGTTCGACATATTGTTTAAAATAACGTCTTGTGTTTCCTTGAACTTCTGTGGAAATTAGCGGGAGGTAAAAATCCATCACACTAGAATTTAAAATCGATAATATGTATTTGAGGTTCTTTCCAACTAAGATGAATGCAGTATTTAAAATAATTTTCTCTCTAAGTTCAAGTGTATAGGTTGGTTCTGGAGCCATCTCAAGCCAAAAGATTTTTTCTTTTCTGAATACATCGAAATAAGCGCAATCTCTTAAATTTGACCAATGATCACCTTGATCATCGCGATTGTATAAACCTTTTCCTTTAGATTTTGTTGTTCCGTGGGCAATGCTATCTCCTATCGATTTCATATAAGCGAAAACAGCCGGGTAGTCTCGTTCAAGATGAATACGCGGCACATTCATTCCGGTCGAGGATTTGTATCCGTTGTGGCTCGCTATTAAATACAGCCCCGCCCACTCCGTCTTGTATCGCTTTATATCCCGTCCGCGCAGTATGGGCTTGAGTATTTCGGCGCTCGTGGGATCGGCCGCCACGAGCTCGTCGTACTTCTGCTGATTGATGATGAAGGCCTCGTTGAGGCCTGTTAGTATGCCACGATATATTGAGACGTCCCAATCCCTGAGCGGCTTGCCCACCTCCTCGATGCGCTTCTTGATGCGCGCTTCTTCGCCCCAGGTGATGACGAAACTTTCAGGAGAAAAGAGGGCTTCTCCCTCGCCTTGGCGTTCCAGTAGTTCGGGGAGAGAGGAGGATGCTTCGTAGGCTTTGGAGAGGTCCCATACTTTTAGCTTTAAGTCCTTGGCCTGGCTCCAGAGGGCGATATTCGTGTAGGTGGTGGCGTTTTCGAAGATGGGCGAGTCGCCGAAGTCGATGAGTTTGCGCAGGCTGCCGTTTTCTAGGAAGTACTGCCTCATGGCCCTGCCATAGTTGGCGCGCATCCATTTGTTGCTGGTGATAAAGCAGAGACTTCCTCCTTTAGTGAGGAGCTTGAAACTCCGTTCGTAGAAGAGGCAGTAAAGGTCGGCTGTCTTCCCCCAAACTTTATACTCCTGTTCTTCCCAGCTTTTTTGTTCGGGCTTGCCCGAGTAACTCTGGATCTGGACATAGGGAGGGTTGCCGATGACGACATCGAAGCCGTCTTCAAGGCCAAACATCCACTCGGGGTCGAAGAAGGGAGCATGGGCGTTCTGGTCATAGGGGTTGAAAGCCGCGACGCGGCTGGCCTCCCTGTGTGCCATGCCATCTTCGATGAGCAAGGTCTCTATGCGTTTTCGAAGATCCCTGTCTTTTTCCTGGGCTTTAAGCTTGTTCGTGCGGGTTCTCGCGCTGAAATATCGATGCCGCAACTCCTTGAGCATGGATTCGGCCTTGTCAATCTCCGGGTCCCGGAGCAGCCCGCCCTCAGGGCGGGAAAGCCCGATAAGGCTGTCCGCGGCGACGAATTTCGTCTCGAGATTGGGCAATGAGAGAATCCCAAGATTCTCATCGCCAGGTTTCTTGTTTTGATCGATGACAAGCGAAATGAAAAAACGCAATTTGGCGATCTGCACGGCAATAGGCTGAATGTCTACGCCGTAGATGCAGTGATCGATGAGGTAGAGCTTTCGTACATACTCGCTTTCGTTGCGGGCAAAGGCCGATTCGATATCCGCGATCGCACGCTCCCGGGTATCCGGATAGTCAATAGACTCGGCGTTATGGATTTGTCTTTCCTTCCAGAGTTGGTTGTTTTCGTCCAGCTTATGGAGTATGTATACGAGCTTGTTGAGTATGCCCATGGGAAACGCGCCCGAGCCGCAAGCTGGGTCGAGAATCTTGAGCGAGTCGATGCCCTTGATGAGAACGTCTCGTTCCTTGGCCGTGAAGGCATGTTCTTTTTCCGTATACATGAAGAGAATTTCAAGACCGGCGGAAGCGTCTTCCTCCGACATTGAGGCATCCCGCATCAAACAGCTCTGCAGGTAGCTTTTAAGGCTTTCATCGACCATGTAATCGACAATGGGACGAGGCGTATAAAAGCTGCCTGTTTTGTTTCGGGCAGTGGTCCTCGTCTCGGGGTTGTAGCTGGCGAGGAGGTTTTCGAATACCTTGCCCAGGAGTTCGGGATCCAGGGCTACTTCTTCCTCGACGGGAGTATTCTCCGCCACGGTGAACTTATAGGACTCAAGTATGTGGATAAGGCCTTTTACTTTATGCCGCGCTCCTTTTGTACCATAGATCTCATTGAGGTCGATCTCCCTCTCTTCTCCGAAAAAGAGGTAGTCGGGAACCTGCGCTTGCTTTTTACTATTGCGCGAAAATCCGTCGACATAGACAACCTTCCCCGAATCATTTTCCTTATCCAGGCAGTCGAAGAGACCGCCGTTCAGGAAAGGTATGTTCTTGAATAGTTCGAGTACTTCGGCCTGTCCCACCGCGAAGAGTTCAGCGTGCCGGTAAAGGGTCTTTACACCATAGTGCTTTTGGTTTTCCGGGAAGTCTCCTTCCGTGGCGAAACCTCGCTTGTCCATCGGCTGGTTGAGTGTCCCGAAGAAAAGGTTCTGGAGAATGGCGGGATAGTACGTGTTAGCGTTTTCTTCCTTCATGAAGCCCGTGAGAATGCGGGACATCTCTCGTGTGTCGAAGAGCTTCCCAGGAACGAGATCCTTCTCCCTGATGAACCAGGAAAAGATGACGCGGGTGATGAGGCGGATAAGGTTCGTGCTGTTCCTTATCTCCGCATCCTTTTCGACGTCGTCGGGGAACCGCACCCTGTCCATCGCCCAGAAGTACCAATTGGAGAGTTCCTGGTAGAATTTCCTGTTGAGGGCGCTTATGTCGAGCGTAGCTCTCCAGGCTTTATGCAGTTCGGGGAAGCTGCGAACATTTTGCTTTTTCGCCAGTTCTTCAAGAGATAGATCGAAGAGAATTTCAATATGCGCGCGATGCGGGCTTGTTATGTGGATGTCTTTGATCAAGGTGACTTTCTTCTCGAGGACATCCTTCATGTCGTCTTTCTTGTTGAGGCGGCGATCTATGATGGCAAGCGAAAGATTTTCGCCATGCTTGAAGAGTACCATGACCGGCATAGGGAAGAGTTTGTTGATTTCGCGGGTTATCCTGGCAAATTTTCCGCGTGGGCAATAGGGCTTTTTGAGGCCAACCACCACGAAGAGATAACTTTCCATTATCGTGTTGTCGATGCGGGAACCTGTAAAGAGCTGGCCTTGTGCATTGAGATCTTCCTTCGTCAGCTGAAAAAGGATATCCACATAATTCCAGTCTTCTATGCTTGCCCTTTTCTTGAATTTATCAATCTCGGCAACGTAGAGATCGATAAAATGCTGAGGCGTCGGGGAGGGCATCGTGGTCCGGCGCTCAGATTGGTAGCCAAGCGCTGATAAAAGCCCTAGTCCCGCA
>PGXP01000157.1 GCA_002839205.1 Spirochaetae bacterium HGW-Spirochaetae-9 | reverse complement strand
GCGGGCTCTCGCCTTCCTCGACCGCACCCGCCGGAGGAAAGCCCTCGAGCGGGATATTCTCAGACATTGAATTTGAAGAAGACGACATCCCCATCCTGGACAACATATTCGCGCCCTTCCTGGCGAAGCTTGCCGGCTGCCTTCACCGCCGATTCAGAACCTAGGGTGACGAGATCGTTGAAGGCATAGATTTCTGCCTTGATGAAACCGCGCTCGAAATCCGTATGGATAACGCCGGCCGCCTGGGGGGCCTTGTCCCCTGCCCTTATGGTCCAGGCACGGCACTCATCCTCGCCGGCTGTAAAGAAGGTGCGCAAACCCAAAAGCCTGTAGGCTGCATGGATGAGGCTGGCGAGGCCGGATTCCTTCAGCCCGATATCGGACAGAAATTCCGCCTTTTCCTCAGGGTCCTGGATATCGGCCAGCTCTGCCTCGAATTTGCCGCAGATGACGACAGCTTCCGATCCCATGCCCTCGGCGATTTTGCGCACGGCGTCCACGTGGGCGTTTCCGTTCACGCCCGTCTCGTCCACATTGCAGACGAAGATTTCCTTTTTCATCGTGATGAGAAAGGCGCCGCGTACGGATTCGCGTTCGTCATCCTCGAGAGGAACGGAACGGGCCGGCCTTCCCTCCTGGAGAGCCGGCCTGATTTTCTGGAGCGTGGCGATTTCCTTTTCCGTCTCTTTCTTGACCGCCGGATCCTGCACCTTGAGCTGCTTCTGCAGCTTTTCGAGCCTTTTATCCAGCGTGTCGAGGTCGGCGAGAGCCAGTTCAGTGTGGATTACTTCTATATCATCGATGGGATCCACCTTGTTAGCCACGTGGATGATGTCGGGATCGTCGAAACAGCGCACGACATGGGCTATCATGCCTACTTCGCGGATATGGGAGAGGAACTGGTTGCCGAGGCCCTCACCCTGCGAAGCCCCTTTCACGAGCCCCGCGATGTCGACGAATTCCACGATGGCAGGCACTCTCTTCTTCGGCTTGAACATAGTCGTGAGCCTGTCCAACCTGTCGTCCGGCACGGCCACGATGCCCACATTGGGATCTATCGTGCAGAAAGGATAATTGGCAGCCTCTGCCTTGGCGCTTGTAAGGGCGGAGAAGATCGTGGACTTGCCCACGTTGGGCAGCCCTACGATGCCACAGTTCAAAGCCATATATGACCTCTTTGATGATTTCGTTCGGTAGATCCATTATTATGGAAAGGCGGCTGAAGGGCAATATGCGCCAAATACAAAACCTTTTCATGTTTTTATCTCTTATCAGTTGATTATAGGGCTCACTAATAAGTATTTTTACAAAAACGCTGTCCCGTTGCCGATGGCTGCCCCATATAGCGCGCGATGCTCAATAAGAGGCCGCTGACTGGTGTACTGGGGTATGGGATATGGCAAGGAGAAATGCATGGCAATCATCGAAATCAACAACGTGAAGAAGGTGTATCCTCTCGGCAAGGTAGAGGTGCACGCCGTCAAGGGAGTGACCTTCTCCATTGAAAAAGGCGATTTCATATCCATAGCCGGGCCATCGGGCTCGGGCAAGTCGACCATCCTCAACATGATCGGCCTCATCGACAAACCTACCGAGGGTGAGGTATTCATCGACGGCAAGGCCACATCCGGCCTTTCGGACAAGGAACTGACGCGGTTCCGGCATGAGGTTCTTGGATTCATATTCCAGAGCTTCAACCTCATCCCCGTCCTCAACGTATGGGAGAACATCGAGTTTCCCCTCCTTCTCGGAAAAACCAGGATATCGGAAAAAGAAAAAACTGCTTGGATCGACTGGCTCATGGCCGAGGTTGGCCTCACGGAGTGGAAAACCCACAAACCCAACGAGCTTTCAGGCGGCCAGCGACAGAGAGTCGCCATCGCCCGCGCCCTTGTCACGAAGCCTCAGATTGTCCTTGCCGATGAGCCCACGGCAAACCTCGATTCGACGACGGGCGAACAGATCATCGATCTCATGAAGAAGATCAACAGGGAACTGGAGACAACCTTTATATTCTCAACCCACGATGCAAAGATTGTCGAAGTAGCCGACCATATCATCCGCCTAAAGGACGGCTTGATCATCGAAAACAGAAGACGGGAAGAGGAGTGAAAGCGATGCCTGTCACCATACGACTGGCTTTTCGCAACCTCTTCGAGCACAGGTCGAAAAGTCTGATAATCGGAATCCTCCTCACCTTGGGCGCTCTCGTCCTCGTCGTTGGCAACTCCTTCATCGACGCTTCCCGAGAGGGAATCAGGACAACATTCACCGACAACTACACCGGCGATGTCTTCGTATCCGGCATTTCGGAGGAAGGCGACGTGTCGCTTTTCGGCGTCACCTCCGTAGGGGGCTTGGCGAAGACGCCCGCCATCCCTGAATACGACAAAGTGCTTTCAACGATAGAAGCCTCTCCACTTGTGGACAGGGCTACGGGCATGGCCACGAGCTTCGGCATCGTCTCCAGGGACGACGATGGTGTACAGCCAGGAATGTCCAACGATTCTGAGGATCACGACCCAAGTGCCCGCCTTCTCTTTCTCTTCGGCATCGACGCGCGCGATTACTGGACCGTCTTCGACTCGATCGATATCACCTCAGGCAAGGCTCTCAAGCCAGGACAGACAGGTCTCGTTGTCAACGAAGCCCAGCTTAAAAAAATATCGGCGTGGATGAAGCGTGAAATAAGTATTGGCGACAGCCTCGTCGTCCAGGGCTTCTCCTCTGGTGGCATGAAGATACGCGAACTGGAACTCGTCGGCACCTATAGGCAAAAGAGCGAAGGCGCCACCCCCGAGCAGATGGCTTTCGTCGACATCGACACGCTGCGCGTCATGGCGGGCATGACGATTGGTTCAAATGAAAACATCGAACTGAAGGAATCCGACACGGCCATGCTGGACGTGGAAAACACCGACGCCCTCTTCGGCGATGATCTCTTCGAGGAAGCGCCAGCCAAGAGTGGTTTCGACGAAGATCTCATCCAGGCTCAGTTGGCCGATACTGAAGCGAGGCAGAAGGCAAACACTGCCGACACCGGCGCCTGGCAGTTCATCGTGGTAAAGACCAGGAATCCTGGCGATGCCCCCACTCTTATAAAGGAGCTCAACGACGGCTTTCAGAAGGATGGCATCGCTGCGGTAGCCGGCGACTGGCAGAAAGCGGCCGGCCCCTACGGCCAGTCTGTTGATGTCATACGCATCGTCTTCACGATCGCGATCGCGATTCTATCCATCGTCGCCATCATCATCATCATGAATACCTTCGTCATCTCTGTCATCGAGCGAACCGGTGAAATAGGCACCATGCGTGCGATCGGCGCGGGAAAAGGATTCATACGGAAGCTCTTCGCCGCCGAGGCGATGGTCCTGTCGCTGATGTTCTCAACGCTGGGAGCCTCGCTCGGATTGGCTCTTGTCGCCATCCTGCGCGCGCTCAAGCTGGAAGCCGGCAATCCCTTCCTCCAGGTTATCTTCGGCGGCAAATACCTTTCACCCTTTGTGACGCCGCTGAACTTTTTCGCGGCTGTTGTGGCCATGGTGGCCGTGGGATACATCGCCCACCTCTACCCTGTATCCGTTGCGCTGAAAATCCAGCCAGTGCGCGCGATGCAGCAAGAATAGGAGAAAGCCAGCATGAACAAAGTATTGCCGCGGATAGCCATCCGCAACCTGTCGCGCCAGAAGAAAAGAACCTTCCTCCTGGGCGGCGCCATTGCATTTGGCATTATGATAGTCACCCTGATCAACGGCTTCGCCGGGGCATTCATTGAAAATGTTTCGGAAAACTTCGCCTATCTCATGGCCGGCCATGTTTTCGTGCAGGGCACGGAAAAAACCGATTCCGGGAAACGCCTCTATGCCATACGCGATGATTCCGTCATCCTCAAGGCGCTCCAGGACGCCGGCGTGTCCTACGAGTTCGCCACGAAATCGAGCGAAGTATCAGCCTCTCTCGTCTTCGCAGGGAAAAGCATCAACCAAAACCTGACGGGGCTCGACATTTCCAATTCCACGTTCTTGAAGGAAAGGCTTGTCCTCAGGCAGGGATCCTGGGAAGCCGCAGCAGCGGCTGACGCCCTCATCATATCGGAAAAGATTGCCACAAAGCTCAATATCCTCCCTGGTGACAGGGTCACCGCCCAATTCCAGACGATCACCGGCCAGAACAACATCGCCGATTTTACTATCGCCGCGATAAGCCAGGATTCCAGCATCATTGGATCCGTCATGGCTTATGTGAACCTGCCCTATCTCAACGAAGTGATCGGCTTGAAACCCGGCGAGTACATGTCACTAGGCTTCATGCTTGCCAACCTCAAGGATGCCAAGGAATTTTCGGCTTATCCCACCCATTGTGTCGGTGATACAGAAGAAAGCGACTTGGTGGATACACTTGCAGCCTTAGAAGCTCAAGGACTGATAACGATACACAAAAACAGTACCAATGGTATACTGGCTCATAATCCTGCCGCTATAGATCTAAATTTATCAAACTTCCTGGTTATTGGATGTGTCACAGATATTTGTGTGTATCAATACGCGGTTACATTAAGAGCTTATTTAAATGAGCATCAATTAGATGGAGAGGT
>PGXP01000156.1 GCA_002839205.1 Spirochaetae bacterium HGW-Spirochaetae-9 | reverse complement strand
CAGGGCACCGTCATGGCCAACTATGCCTTCAAGGAAGCCAACGCCAGGAAAGCCGTCATAATCCGTGAAGTGTCCAACGACTACTCTGTCGGCCTGGCTAAATTCTTTGCCGACGCCTTCAAGCTGCTCACCGGCGATACCGAAGCCATCCTCGCCGAGCTCAACTACAACACGGGCGACACCGACTTCGCCGCCGCCCTCACCGAGATCAAGAAATTCAAGCCCGACGTCATCTTTGCCCCCGGCAACTTCACCGAGAGCGCCCTCATCGTGAAGCAGGCCCGCGAACTTGGCATCACCACCCCCTTCCTCGGCGGCGACACCTGGGAAACTCCGGAATTCCTCGATGTTGGCAAGGCTGCTGTAGAAGGCGTCGTCTTCTCGACCTTCTTTGCCACCGAAGTGCCCATCACAGAGACATCCAAGGTCTTCCTCGATGCATACCGCAACAAGTACAACAAGGAGCCCGCTGCCGTCACCGCACTCGGCTTTGACGGCTACCTAGTGGCCCGCGACGCCATCGAAAAGGCTGCCAGCCTCGACAGGACGAAAATCCGCGATGCAATCGCCGTCACCAAGGATTTCCCCGGCGCGGCCGGCGTGATCACCCTGGACGCCGAAGGCGACGCCGTGAAGAGCGCCGTCATCAAGACGGTCAAGGATGGCAACTTCTCCTATCTGACCACAGTGCAGCCATAAGGCAACTTTTTTGGGATCGACGGGCGGGGGGCCTTCCCCTGTCCGCCGGTATGGCTCCCTGCTTCAACACCTGCCAGGTTGAATCGCGCTCAACCGGAATCGAGGACGCATGACTCCTGCACTATTTCTGCAGCACATCGCCAATGCCCTGTCGCTTGGCAGCCTCTACGCGCTCATCGCCATCGGTTACACGATGGTCTATGGCATCCTGCGCCTCATCAACTTCGCCCATGGCGATGTATTCATGCTTGGCGCCTATGTGGCCTTCTACGGCACGGCGATCCTGTCTCTTCCCTGGTGGGCTTCCCTCATCCTGGCAATACTGTGCACATCGCTCTTCGGCGTAGGCCTGGAAAAAATCGCCTACAAGCCCCTGCGCGATTCGCCCAAGATCTCCATCATGATCAGCGCCATCGGCGCCTCTTATCTCATTGAAAATCTCGCCGTCCTCCTCTTCGGGGGTAGACCCAAGGGCGTGACGGTGCCAGAGATGATGGGCAGAGTGCTGCATTTCGGTTCCGTTTCCATCGTCATGGTCAGCCTTTTGATACCCATCTTCACCTTCATACTTCTCGCCATACTCCTCTGGATCGTCAACAGGACAAAGACAGGCATGGCGATGCGCGCCGTATCCACCGACGTGGAGGCCGCCCGCCTCATGGCCATCGACGTCAACGGCATCGTGTCCATAACCTTCGGGATCGGATCCCTCCTTGCGGCCTTCGGAGGCATCCTCTGGTCCTTCAAGTATCCCCAGCTCAACCCCCTCATGGGCGTGATGCCGGGCTTGAAGTGCTTTATCGCCGCCGTCATCGGCGGCATAGGCAGCATTTCCGGGGCTGTCCTTGGAGGCTTTCTCCTCGGCCTCATCGAAATAATGACCGTCGCCCTTCTGCCCACCCTTTCCGGGTACCGCGACGCCTTCGCCTTCGTCCTCCTCATCGTGGTTCTCCTCGTGAAGCCCACGGGCCTGCTGGGAAAACGGCAGGCGGAGAAGGTGTAAACCATGAAACTGACAAAAAATGCCCTCTATTCATTGATCGCCATTGCCATCGTCGCGGTCTTCCTCATCGTGGCCGATACTTTTTTCGACGCCTTCACGCTGCGGGTACTGAACCTGAGCGCCATATACATCATTCTCGCTCTCTCCCTCAACCTGCTGAACGGTTTTACCGGCCTTTTTTCCCTCGGCCATTCGGGCTTCATGGCGGTGGGGGCCTACGTCTGCGCCCTCCTCACGATGCCCGCTGAACTCAAGGAAATGAATTTTTTCCTTGTGCCTATGCTTCCCTTCCTGAAAAACCTGACCTTGCCCTTCATTCCGGCCCTCATTGCCGGCGGCCTGGCCGCCGCCTTTGTGGGCTTCCTCATCGGGGCGCCTGTCCTGAGGCTGAAGGATGACTACCTCGCCATCGCGACCTTGGGCTTCTCCGAGATCATCAGGGTGCTCATCACGAACGCCCAGACGATCACCAACGGAGCCCAGGGCCTGAAAGGCCTGCCCCGCTTCGCTACCACCTACGCCGTCTGGATAACGGCCGCTCTCGTGACCCTTTTTATGGCCCTCCTGATGCGCTCCAGCTATGGCCGGGCGATGAAGGCCGTGCGCGACGACGAGCTCGCCGCCGAGGCTATGGGCGTCAATGTCTTCAAGGTCAAGGTCACATCCTTCACCGTTTCGAGCTTTATCGCCGGCATCGGCGGCGCCCTCCTCGGCCACATGATCACCACCATCGACCCCAAGATGTTCACCTTCCTCCTCACCTTCAACATTCTTCTCATCGTCGTGCTGGGGGGCACGGGCTCCATCTCCGGATCGGTAATAGCGGCCATCGTCGTCACCATCCTGATGGAGGTCCTGCGTTTCCTCGACGAGCCGATGAACTTGATCTTCTTCAAAACTCAGGGACTTCCCGGCTTGCGCATGGTGGTTTTCTCCCTGATGCTTATGCTCGTCGTGATATTCCGACAGCGGGGACTCATGGGGGGCAAGGAGTTCTCCTGGGACATGCTCAAAGGCCTGAACGGTATTTTCAGGCGGCGCGGCGCCTCCGGCAGGGGCGGCTCCAAGGCCGGTTCCTCCAAGGGAGGCCGCAATGTCTGAGACCATGCTTTCCACCGACAAGGTAGTGATGAGATTTGGCGGCCTCACCGCCGTCTCCGACCTCGATATCGAAATCGGAAAGAACGAGATTGTCGGCCTCATTGGGCCGAACGGGGCCGGCAAGACCACGGCTTTCAACGTCATCACCGGAATGTACAGCCCGACAAGCGGCAGGGTTCTGTGCAGGGGCAAGGATATCACCGGCTACAAGCCCCATTCGATAACCGAACTCGGCATCGCCCGTACCTTTCAGAACATCAGGCTCTTCAAGGAGCTCTCCGTCCTTGAGAATGTCCTTGTCGGCTGCCACATAGGCATCAGTACGGGCATTTTCGGCGCCACCCTCCATCTGCCTGCCTACCGCAGGAGGGAAGCCGAGGCTCGCGCCTACGCGATGAAGTTGCTCGCCGAGGTAGACCTCGCCGGCGCCGCGGAGGAAAAGGCGACGAGCCTGCCCTACGGCAAGCAGCGAAGGCTGGAGATCGTGCGCGCCCTCGCGACAAAGCCGACGATGCTTCTCCTCGACGAACCTGCGGCCGGCATGAATCCGCAGGAATCCTATGAACTTATGAGCCTGATCCGCAGGCTGCGCGACGAGTTCGACCTGACAATCTTCCTCATCGAGCACCATATGCAGGTGGTGATGGGCGTCTGTGACCGCATGTATGTCCTCGATTACGGGGTGACGATAGCGCAGGGCGATCCGGCTTCAATCCAGAAGAATCCGAAGGTCATCGAAGCCTACCTGGGGGTGGACTGATGCTCGAAATTCGCAATCTGTCCGTGCACTATGGCGGCATCCACGCCCTCCAGGGCATCGATATCGACGTCCCCGAGGGGAAAATCGTCACTCTCATCGGCGCCAATGGGGCGGGAAAGAGCACGACGCTCCGAAGCATCATCGGGCTCGTGAAGGCATCGGGTGGAAGCGTGAAGTGGAATGGCGAAACCATCTCGGGGCTCGCCACCAAGGATATCGTCTCGAAGGGTGTCGTCCTGGTGCCCGAAGGGCGAAGGATTTTTCCGAACCTCACGGTGGAGGAAAACCTGAGGCTGGGAGCCTATGGGCGCAACGACAAGGCGGGCATAGCCGCCGATGAGGCCAAGGTTTTCGAGCTCTTCCCCCGCCTGAAGGAACGCATCAGGCAGAAGGGCGGCACTCTCTCCGGAGGCGAACAGCAGATGCTCGCCGTGGCCAGGGCTCTTATGACAAAACCCCGACTTCTCATGATGGACGAACCCTCCCTGGGCCTCGCGCCCCTCTTTGTCAAGATGATCTTCGAGATCATCAGGACCATCAACCGGGAAGGCACCACCGTCCTTCTGATCGAGCAGAACGCGAAAGCAGCCCTCGAAATCGCCGATTATGGCTACGTTCTGGAGACGGGCAGGATCATCCTGCAGGGGAAGGGCAGGGAGTTGCTGGCAAATGACGGCGTACGCAAGGCCTACCTGGGTGAAGGCCAGTAAGCCAGGGCGGAGTGGCTAGCCCCGTTCGAGGTGGACAAACCAGAGGAGTCGGGCCGTGTTCCTCATGATTCCGGCAAGCATCGCGAGCAGGAAAAAAGTGCTCCCCCCCGGCTCAACCGCCAGAAGATCGTGATACACGAGAGGTTTGCCTATCAGTCGGCTTATCAGAAAGGGGGCACTGATGAGGAATCCGGCTCTCAGAGCTATCCCGGCAAAGGTACGGATGAGAACAAAGTTCTGGAAGGTATCTCTGCGGCTCGTCTCCCTTCTGTCGCGAAGCGTTTTCGTCCAGGAGAAGGCGGTGGCAGTCTGCAATAGAAGGCTGATCACATAGACGGCCAGCGA
>PGXP01000155.1 GCA_002839205.1 Spirochaetae bacterium HGW-Spirochaetae-9 | reverse complement strand
GGATCGTCGCTCCTGGATGACCAGGAGAGGGTGGCCAGGGTTTCGACGCTTTTCGCTTCCAGGAACAAGTCGGCCGCCTGGCCAAAATCGCCCCAGAGCCGCAGCTCGGCCGAAGCGTGGAAGGCGCCGATGGGATTGGCCGATATCCCGGCTGCCAGGCCCCATTCGCGGCCAGCGAGACCGGAGAGGCCTACGATCGAGGAGAGTGTGGCCTTCGCCTTTCCGGCCGAGCCGACCATGGCCAGGCCGAGATAGGCCTGGCCGTCCAAGTCCATGGGCGAGGGCTCGAAGGCGTCGAGAATTGTGGCCTTCAGCGTAAAACGCAGGGATGCCGGGAGTGAGGGAAGAATGCCCTGCCGCAGATCGGCCAGCCGCGCAGGGATCCTCTCTTCGTACAGGGCCCTTGCCGCGGCGAGCTCAGGCGAAAGAGGCCTGTGGAGCGCGGAAGGCGGCAGCAGTCCGGCGAAAGTGCCAATCGAGTCGAGGGCGCTCAGCCTTCCCCGCTCGATGATAGCCTCGGGGCTTGAAAACTCCATATAGGATATTTCTTCCACATCGTTTCTGATGACGAAGGGTCTGACGACAAGCAGGTCTTCCATGCCCGCCCTCGTCTTGCCTATGTCGAAGGTGCGGTTCAGGACAGTGAGGGGGTTGCCGAAGCTCATGCTCTTGTTGTAGAGGGCAGTGGAGACGATGAGGAAGGAGGAATGCCTGGCCGCAATTTCCACGGGGACGAGGTTCGTGGAGCCCCCGTCGACGAGGAGGAAGTCGCCCAGGGCCGCGGGCTCGAATATCGCCGGCATGGCAAAGGTGGCCGCCATCACCCTGGCGAATTCGCCCGCGGCCAGCTCCACCTGGCGCCGCGTGCGGAGATCCTCGGCCGTGACAATGATGGGGATGGGAGCCTTGGAAAGATCCTGGCTTCCGACCATCATCTCGACGGCAGCAGTGAAGGCATCGGCATGGATGATGCCGCCCTTTGTGGGCAGAACGGGAGAAAGGTAGTTTTCGAGAGGAAGGGCGGAGACGATATCGGCCATCCTGGCGGGCGGAATGCCCGCAGCGTAGAGCATGCCGATGACGGCGCCCATGGAGTTGGCGACGATAAAGTCGGGACGTATGCCTGCCGCCTCGAGTTCCTGGATGACGCCGATGTGGGCAAAGGCCCTGGCCGACCCGCCGGCGAGGACGAGGCCGAGAAGCTCCCTGCCTTCTTCCTCCCTGATTCGTTCCAGGCGCGCCTCGAATGCTTCGACGCCGAAAGGGATGGGATCGACGATAACCCTGAGGGTGTCGTCGGGAGGGAAAGCCCTGTCGACGCCCTGGGGAAAGACCTTCCCAAGTGCGGAAATCAAGAGGAATGCCACGGCGATCCGGCGATATTTCATGGTTGAACTATACAGCAGCGCGAGCTTCGGGGCGAGTATCGACGCATATCGGGTTTTTTGATATTCTGATCCCATGAACGAACACGCTTCAGACCCTGCTGAACCTCCATCCGCTGAATCCGACCCCTTTAGTACCGGCGGCTCTGCATGATCGCCGAACTCATCCTCATTCTGGCCCTCATCTTTCTCAACGGCTTTTTCTCCCTGTCGGAGATGTCCATCGTATCCTCACGCAAGGCGAGGCTGCGCCACGAGGCCGAAAAGGGCAAGAAAAACTACAGGATGGCCCTCGAGGCCGCCGAAGAACCTGGCCGCTACCTTTCGGCCATACAGGTAGCCATAACCCTCATCGGCATCCTCACGGGTGCCGTGGGCGGGGCTACCCTGTCGCGGAACCTCGAAGCCTGGCTTTCGGGCTTTCCCGCCCTCCTCCGCCTGGCCCAGCCGCTTTCGGTCGCCATCCTTGTTTTCATAACCACTCTCGTCTCCGTCATCCTGGGCGAACTGGTGCCGAAAAGCCTCGCCCTTTCACGTCCCGAGTCCATAGCCGCCGCGGTAATCCGTCCCCTTGCCATCCTCGGCATCGTCTTCGACCCCCTCGTCCGCTTCCTCTCGGGCGCCACCACCCTCATCGTCAGGATCCTTGGATTCTCGAGAGCACCCAGCCCCGAGGTAACGGAAGACGAAGTGAAGATTCTCATCGCCCAGGGCGCCGAATCAGGCGTTTTTGAAAATACGGAAAAGGAGATGGTGGAAGGGGTTCTCAATCTGGATGACAGGAGGGTTACCTCATTCATGACGCCGCGCATCGATGTGGTGGCCATCGACGAAGAGGACGGCAAGAGCGCCGCCAAGGCCGAACTGATAGCGCACGCCGATTTTTCCTATCTGCCCGTCATCGAAGGCGACCTCGACAAGGTTGTCGGCATGCTCAACGTCAGGAAGGCCCTCGCCTCCCTCGTGCGCGACGGCTCCCTCGACATAGCTTCCCACCTGACGGCTCCCGTCCTCATCCCCGAGACGATATCGGCCCTCAAGGCCCTCTCAATACTCAAGGACAACGAAGCGCGCACCGGACTCATCATCGACGAGTACGGCGGCGTGTCAGGCCTCGTTACGATGAGCGATCTCATGGAATCAGTCCTCGCGGGCCTTGCACAGAAGGAATCGGACGAAGTTCCCGGCATCATCGAGAGGGAAGATGGCTCCTGGCTCGTCGACGGGAACCTCGACATCGCCCAGTTCGCCGAATCTATGCTGCTGGACGACAGCGAGTTCGATGATGCCGCCTACGATACCGTCGCTGGCCTCGTACTCGATTGCATGGGCTCGATCCCCAAGGAGGGTGAGCGCTGCGAATGGAATGAATTCCATATCGAGATCGTTGACATGGACGGCCACCGGATCGACAAGGTGCTCGTGAGCAGAATAGTGGAAGTGAAGCGCGGCTCAGAGGAAGAATAAGCCGCGCTGTTCGACGTACGCTAGAACTGGTCCAGCTTGCCTTCCCTCACCACCCTGTATTCGCCCGTCTCGACGTTGAGGTCATAGACGGAAAAATTGGTGTTGACGTCGTAGCCGGGAAGCCTAACGGCAAAGTTGAGCGACACAGATCCATCGTCGCCAGAAACGATTCGGTGGAATACGTTGGTAGGCCACACTACCATTGCAGGGCCTTCGAAGACGAGCTTGTCGTTGTGGAAAATCTTTTCCGGCTCGACAGTAAATCGCTCAACTTTCTTGTACTCCAGAGAATATATTTCCACGTACCGCACTCCCTGGAGAACGAGGAGATTGTCCTCCTGTTCCTGATGGAGATACCAGGGTCGCACAACGTCGCCGACGGATCCCGGAGAGAGGGCGCCATGCTTGTGGACGACACGGTCGATGCCGTCGATCTTCGGAAGGTATTTCATGGGCATGATGTCGAAAGCCACGCCCTCGGTGCGCCTGAAAGGCTTCAGTTTGATGATGCGCCAGAACCTGTCCACTTCATCGAGCACATAGTCCATCTCAGATCCTCCTTTTTTCTTCCATGGCCTTTTCAAGCCTTGCCAGAGCCTCCACGAGAAGGGACCTCGGGCAGGCCATATTGAGACGCATGAAGCCTGAGCCGCCTGTTCCGAACTTGGTACCCTCATCGAGCCAGAGCCCGGCTTTTTTCGTAAAGAATTCCTTCAAGCCCGCGTCGTCCAGGCCAAGCCCCCGGCAGTCGATCCAGGCAAGATAGGTGCCCTCGAGGTCGGAGAGCTTGAATTCGGGCAGCTTTTCCGCGAAGAAGCCGGCGACATACCGCTGATTGCCGCGCAGGTAGGCGAGAAGTTCTTCGAGCCAGTCCTCGCCTCTGTCGTAGGCAGCCTCGAGGGCGACGTTGCCGAAGATATTCGATACCCCGATGCCTGAATCGGCCACGGCAGCGGCAAAGCCCCTGCGCAGGCCCTCGTCGGCTATGATGGCGCTGCCCATGGTGAGTCCGGCGATATTGAAGGTCTTGTTGGGAGCGTTGAGCGTCACCGTGATGGCCGCGGCCTTCGCCGAGAGGGAGGCGATGCAGGTGTGGGGAATATCTCCCAAGATGAGGTCGGAGTGGATCTCGTCGCTGATGATGATGATGCCATGGCGATCGCAGATCTCGACGAGGCGCTCCAGCTCAGGCTTTTCCCATACCCTGCCCACGGGATTGTGGGGGCTCGAGAGGATGATGGCTTTCGTGTTCGCGTCGATGGAGCGCTCGAGGCCTTCGTAGTCCATGACATGCCTTCCCTCCTGGATGATGAGGGGATTTTCGATAAGGCGGCGGCCATTTTCGCTGACGGCGGCGCGGAAGGCCTCGAGGTCCGGGTAGCCGTTCTCGTCGGGCATCACGGTGATGACCTTGAAGCCGGCCACCATGGGCGTCGCCGCGTCACACGGGTGCGAGAAGATCGTCGTGATCATCTCGTTGCGCTGGTCGAGCTCTCCCCTGGCCTCGAAGTAGCGGCGCATCACGCACGCGTTGGTGAACACCGCGTGCGACCCGCCGCCCGGCTGCAGCGTGAAGGCGTCCATGCCGCTGATGGACTGCAGGTACTGGCCTGTGTCGTAGACGATCTGGAGCAGGCCCTGCAGCGTGTCCTCGTCCTGCCACGGGTGCAGGTCGGCGGCCTTGTGGCCGCGGATGAGCTCCTCGTGCATCTTGGGGCTGTACTTCATGGTGCAGGTGCCCTCGCTGATGTCGCTGCCCAGGTCCATGCCCAGGGTCATCTGCGAGTACCGCAGGTAGTGGCGCAGCACCTGGTACTGGGCCATCTCGGGCAGGTCGGGGGCGGCCGCGCGG
>PGXP01000154.1 GCA_002839205.1 Spirochaetae bacterium HGW-Spirochaetae-9 | reverse complement strand
CATTGATGTTGATCGTTCCACCCGTCACCTTGTCATGGAGCTTTTTTTCGACAGGCAGCGGCTCCCCGGTGATCATCGACTCGTCAACAACGCCGTTCCCTTCCCGGAGAGAGCCATCCACGGGAATCTTTTCTCCGGGTTTTACTCGGACCATGTCGCCGGCAATGACTTCAGAAAGCGTGATTTTTTTCTCCTGGCCATTTCGTATGACTACTGCCTCGGTTGGAACCAGGTTTAAAAGTTCCTTTATGGCATTATTGGTTTTTGCGTGCGCCAACAGTTCCAGCATTTGGCCCAGGATCACGAATGCTATGATGATCACTGTGGCTTCGAAATACACCGGGGCAAAGCCGTCCTGAGTCCTGAGAGAGTCGGGAAAGATTTCAGGCAGAATGGTCGCCACGACGCTAAACAGCCACGCCACCCCGGTTCCCAGGGCAAGAAGCGTGAACATATTCAGCCGCTTTGTCTTCAGGCTCTCAATGCCTTTTTTATAGACAAAAGACGCCGACCAGAACACTACCGGCAAGGATAATGCTAATTGAATATAGAGGTTTATCGCCCTGGGAAAGAGGTTTTTTATCAATTCGCCGAAACCTGGAATCATCTCGCCCAAGGATAGGGCGAGAATGGGTAGGGCAAAAATCAAAGATATTATCAGTTTCCCGCGCATCGCCTTGTATGCGATCATCTCGGCCGATTCCCCGGACTCGGGTTGTGCCCCGAAACCTAGTACCTTGACCAGGTGCATGCCGCAAACGGGGCAATCTCCGGGCACAGGGTAAGTCTTATTACCTTCGCAGCGCATCTGGCAAATGTATGCATCCACGTTACCAGCCTTTGAAGCTAGCACAGGCACAGCCAGGTTCATTTCCTGGAACGAGCATTGACAATTCTCCACGCAGCGGGAATCACAATCTTCGGTTCCGCAGATGCATGACTTGCCGTGTTCATGATGCATGGACGATACATGTCTCATCGCAGCCTCCAATAGTTCTACTTTGCCCTGATGACCGTAAGCATTCCGCCATCTTCATGATCGATGACATGGCAATGGATCATCCACATACCAGGCTCGGTCATTATAAAGGCTATATCGACGTATCCGCCGGCGGGCACCGGTACGGTATCGCGCAATTGTACGGGTTCCTGCCTAATGCCATCGACGGAGAGGACCTGGAATACTGTACCATGAATATGAAGGGGATGGTCCATCCTGTGCCCTTCGGCTGTCTGGACCATATCCTCGTTTACGACCCGCAGTTTGACCAATTGACCCACCTTCACATCAAGGGGTTCAGTAGCCGGGTAAGCCTTACCATTGATTGTCCAGCCGGACATACCCATACCGCCCATCATGGATCCACTCATCATGGAGCCCATGGTCGACGCGAGGGTCAGGGTAAAATCAGGAAGCATCTCAAAAGCGCCAGGATAAGGCTTTAAACTAGGAGCGATAAATGGCGAGGAGACTTGGGCTATTTCACCCTTTCCGTAACGAACCGGGATAATAAAATCGGATCCAGAAAGCGATCCCGAGATTTTACCAGTCGAGCCAGGCTGCCCATTGGCCAGGAATTCGACATCCACCCTTTCGCCGGGCGCCAGAGTCACGCTATCGGCAGAATATGGAGCGCCTAGGGGATGTCCATCCAGATGGGTCACCCTAGAACTTCCTCCCGTGAACTTAAGAGTATGCACCTTTGCCGTGGAAGCATTAATAAACCTGAGTTTGTAAAGCCCGCCCTTAACAACTTCAAACGGTTCTACCGCATTGCGCGCCTTTCCGTTCACCGTATCGATATTGCCGAAACGCTCCATGTCCCCAGGAGCCATCCCAGGCAAGCGGTTGCCCATGGCATCGAGATACCAGTCATCCAGAACGAAGGTCTTATCGCCAGTGTATGAGCCGTCCTCGGGACCGAGCACTATGAATGGCGCATACAACCCTCTGTCCAGCTGATCCAGGACGGGTCTCAGGTGTGGATGGTACCAATACGTACCTGGTTCCTGGGGGGTAAAACGATACACGAACGTGGCTCCCGGTTTGATGCGTACTGCCGGACCATCCTGGTCGTTGGGTACCACAAGCCCATGCCAATGAATATTTGTCGGCACAGCAAGACGGTTTGTAACTTCAATGGTTATTTCCTCGCCTGCTCGGACAATGATGGGCGTACCAGGAACAACCCCGCCATACGTCCATGCCCTGGTTGTCAATCCGGGCGCGAGTTCCCACTCTGTCGCTGATATTTCCAGCTTGATTGATCCTGCCGCCCATGCAGCAGTGGCAACCATAGAGAAAACAAATGTAATCAGTAATGTGTTCTTTCGACGTGTTAACATAAAAGCCTCCAATGATCAAAGAAAACCTAACCTAAAAGTGCGTCGATGAACATGTTTTGAATGTGGATTCACAGTAACACTATCCGGGATTCACGATCAGTTCACACATTTAGTATAAGATGCCATATAGCATATTTCTGGAGGACTTTATATGACACGATCAGCTTTCGGCAGAATGATTAGCGCTATCATAGTGAGTATTGCGTTCATCATGCTTTCCGTCCCCTTGGCATTTTCCCAGGCTAAGGAGCCAAAAGCTTCCATGGATTGGGGCATAATGATCAAGAAGAAGGACATAACATTCAGAGCAAAATTTTACCCCTATGTTGTCAATGGTAAAAACATGGAGATCTTTGCTGTCAAAGCCACGGATGGAACGATCAGAACAGCGCTCAATACCTGCCAGGTCTGCTATTCATCTGGGCGTGGCTATTACAAACAGGAAAACGCGATCTTTATCTGCCAGAACTGCGGGAATCAATTCAGGCTTGACCAGATCGAAAAGATAAAAGGCGGATGCAATCCGATTCCAATTCTCGGCAAGGATAAAACCGATCTTGGGGATTCGATTGGAATTTCCAAACAGTATTTGGTTAGTGTCGCATACTACTTCGCGAATTGGAAAAAGAACTGAAACTATCCTCGCAGGTAGACGCCGATCCTGCCTGGAATTATACCGACTTGAGCGTAAGAACAAACGATGCCCCGCCCAAGTCGGAGTCTCCTACGGCGATGCTGCCTCCGTGGGCTTTGGCGATTTCGCCAGCTATGGCGAGTCCAAGCCCACGGCCTCCCCGATCCGTAGATCGGGACTTGTCGATCCTGTAAAAGCGTTCGAATATCCGCTCACGCTCGGAGGTTGGGATACCTGGACCGGAATCGTCGACATAGAAATGAACCAGACCTACCAACCTGTCATCTTCAACGCGCAGTCGTACGATTCCTCCGGCCGGTGTGTATTTGATGGCGTTGGAGACGAGATTGTAGATGACTTCCCCGATGCGAAGATAATCGGCGACTATCGAGGGCGAAGAAGGAGGTGGGTCGAAAGTCAACGTGATATTCTTTTCCTTAGCTGAAGCGGTGAAGAGCGTTGCAGTCTTGCTCAGCATCTCCATGGAATCGATTGATTCCAGATTCAGCGAAAGCTTGCCTGATTGGATGATTTCCAGCTCCCTCAACATATCGATGAGATGGGAAAGCCGCACTGTTTCCGCATGGACCGATTCCAGGGTTGGAATATCAAGGGGATACACGCCATCTATCATTGCCTCGATGGTACCTTGTATCAACGTCACCGGCGTTCTGAGCTCGTGGGCCGAATCGGCGATGATCTGCTTCTTCGCGTCCTCGAGGCGTTTAAGTTCTTCGATCATGATGTTGAATGATTCGGACAACTCTGCAATCTCATCCTTTCCAACGCTTTTTCCCGTTGTTTTCACGACCGTCGACAAATCCCCTGCTGCCACTTTTCGTACCGCGCGGGTGAGCATAGCGACGGGACGTGTCACCTGCACGGACAGTATCAGGCCGAGAATGAGAGCCAAACCGGCCGATACCGCAACCGCCCAGATGAGTGCTTCGGTGATCGAGCCGAGAAACCGCTCGCTCATCCCGGAAAGGGAAGAATCCACCATCGATCCGACAAGCACCGTCCCTTTCCGCTCGAAATTTACCATGATCGGAACACCGTGCACCAAGTGCTGACTTGGATGAACGGTATGAAGAAGTTCGCCGGAAGTGTCGGCAACAATGATTCCGGTACTGTCGGCAACCGCAATTCGGTCTGACAGCAAGGCGCTTATGCTGTCGGTGTGGTACGGCGTTAGTAACGCCCCCCGCCCTTTCCCGTGGATGCTCGCATCGAGCCCGAAAAAAGCGAGTCGTGGTATTTCTGAAAGGAAGGACTGCAGATCCCCCCAGCCCTTTTGCTCACTGTAGTATTCGCTGAGAATGTTGGCATAGATCTTGGCCTTTTCAGAATCCCCCGAAAAAATAAATGACCGAAAAAGGCTTTCGGTCGTCTGCCGCATGAACAAGAGCGTTATCCCCGCCGCGACGGCGATAACGAGGAAAAAGTAGGCGGCCAGCCGAGACCTAAGCTTCACCGGACTGTTCCATGAATTTGTAACCGGCACCGCGCACCGTGGATATGAATCTCGGATTTTCGCTCTCGTCGCCCAGGGCTTTACGGATATTCTTTATATGCGCGTCTATCGTCCTTTCGTAACCATCGAAGGCGCTGCCGGCGCAAGCTTCGAGGATCTCGAGACGGGAAAAGACCCTTCCGGGTTCACGCATGAGAAGACCCAGAATATCCAGCTGCATCGTCGTCAAGTTCTTGAGCTGATCATCGACTCTGACCGATCTTTTCTTG
>PGXP01000153.1 GCA_002839205.1 Spirochaetae bacterium HGW-Spirochaetae-9 | reverse complement strand
GAAAAAGGATACGTCTGCTCCAATTCTGGCAGCGAGGGTAAAAAGCTCCACATCGTCACTGTGTGTATCATAGAGATGGTCCAGTGCGAAAAGGACGGCTGCAGCGTCGGCCGATCCTCCGCCCAGGCCTGCCATGGCTGGTATGCCTTTTTCAACACGAATATCCAGTCCGCTGCGGATATCGAAGTGGTCGAAGAAAAGTTCCGCTGCCCTGAAGACCGTCGTCGCCTGGGGCGGGCAATCGAATGCTCCTTCCACATGGATCGTGTTGCCTCCGCACTTCGAACAGCAGAGCGTATCTGAAATGCCCACAGAATGGAAAATCCCCAGGATGGGGTGGTAGCCGTCCCGAAGGGGCTCTCCGATCTCCAGTCCCAGGTTGATTTTGGCAAAGGCCTTCACTACCACTTCCGGCTTCATGGGCTAGAAATCTAGTATTAAAACGTCGGCCTGTCAAAGAAAATGTGCATTGAAGTGCCCAACAGCCTTTTTTTGATGAAAATGATGCTTTTACAGTTGACAGATTTCAATATGCTCTTTAGATTTTCGTTGCCTGACGAAATAGTTGGGGCTTGACGCTCTCTCTTTTTGCAAGCATAGTACGCAGGCATTTTGGACTTCTGGACCTTGGAGTGAGGGAGGATACCGTGATGACCCCCATTTATAGCGCATCAGCATCGACTGAATCGGAGTATGAACTCGTCACGATAGCCGGAGAAGGATCGATGGGAAAATCTGGCTTTATTCTTCGTTCGCCCGTTCACTTCGACGACAGTATCGATGACGACTATGAGGATTTCGATGAGGATGAAGATGATATGAGCGACGACGACGATGAGTTTGATGATGATGACGATCTCGACGATGACTTCGACGATGACGATGACTTCGACGATGACGACGACGATTTCGACGATGACGACGACGATGAGTTTGGCTACGACGATGACGTGGAGTACGACGACCTCGACGAGTGATTAAGATTAATCGGCAATAAAACAGAAAGGGCTGTCCTGATGGGCAGCCCCGTTTTTATGCTTCCGTCATTGGACTGGACGGATCCTGTCTGCCTGCCTCCGCTTCGATATGGAAGACGGGGGCCTTGAACCAGAGTTTTTCCAGTTCATAGAATCCCCGTGCATCCCTGTTCATGATATGGACGATCACGTCGCCCAGATCCTGCAGAAGCCAGCTCTCGTCCTCTGTAGCGACGGGCTTGTTGAGCGGCTTTTCCTTTTCCTGATCGAGGAGTTCGTCGACGAACCGAGCGAGTCCCCGCAGATGCGTGCTCGATGTGCATGTGCCGATGACGAAGAAATCCGTCCATCCGGCAATTCCCCTCAGATCCATCACGACAACATCGCTGGCCTTATGTTCTGCCAAGATGGACGCGATCGTGAAAGCGAGCGATTTACTATCGGACACAAACCCTCCCATTGAAATCTTTTCCCAGAATAATCGTAAAGTCGGCTTTTATTTTTCCCTTGTATTCTGCCGCTTCCGAAAAATTGGTGCACTTGATGACGGCGGCTATGGTGGAAAGGGCCTCCTTGTCGCCAAAACGATCGATCAGGACCGTCCTGGTATAATCCAGGGTGGAGGCGTTGCCGACAGCCACAACATCATATCCAAAGCTCCCGAAGATTTCCGCGGTTCGCGCCGCCAAACCTCGCTCTGTCGTACCGTTGAGGATTTCCACCGTGTAGATTTTGCTGCTCGATGAAGCAACATTGGAGGCACTCATCGCGTTCAGCGTCTGCTTCAGCATATCGCGCGCCAGCTCACCGTCATAGAAGGGGAAGAAGAGGCTCTCCCCTTCCACGCTTCGGTACATGCCAGTGACCTTCTGAAGGAGAATGGAATCGGCATCCAGAAGGGAGATTTCCTTTATAAGCTTCTTCTCTGCCTCAGCGTTGAAATTGCTCTCAATGCTCCTCGCAAGTGCGGACGAGGCTGATGTATTGTCGAAATAGCTCGACTTTTCAGAGAGCTTTTTCAACAGCGCAATAGCCAACTTTTGCCTTCGGGCGAGCGCATCGCTTTCGCTTTCGTTTTCTTCCCTGTATTGAAGATACTGCAGCACTTTGTCGCCATCGAGATTTACAGCCCCCCCAGGCAGCCGAATTCCCGGATCCCCTTCCTGGATAATCATCGCAGGTATAAAGAGCTGCAAGCCATCGAGCAAATCGACAAGGGTTCTGAGGCTTGTCTCGTTGAAAAGAAGATATCCATGGAGTGGAATATCGAGATAACTCGATACTTCGGTCATGAAGTTCTTGGGGTTCCCCTCTTTATAGATATAGTCGATTCTGTCCATTCGCTTGACCGTCTTGAGGATGACGGCAGTATTGGCTGGAATGTCGAGAAGGGCAGCCTTGGACCGCGACGCGTAGAACATGAGAAGCTGCGTTGATACTGGCTTCCCTTGCTGTTCATATATCATGAGGATATTGATAGGCCTGTCTGTCTTGAGCTGCATGGAGATGCTCTCTGCCTTCAGCGCCACAAAAGCGATGACAGCTGCGGCGAGAAAAAGAGCCAGAATGACCCACAGGATGACATGACTTTTATCGAAGACCAGTTTTTTCATAGCGCTGATTCTCTCATCGTGAGGGCATTGTATAAGTCGATAGTGCTTTGGGCAATAGCATGGTCTTTCCTCTTCAGCCAATCCATACTCATGCCGAGGGTTTTTACAAGAAGGGTGTCGAGGTCAAGAGAGTCGGCCATCTCCTGTTCGACAGCTGTGACGAACGGGCGGCGCGGTTCTAGCTTGTCGGCGATGAAAAGTATTTTTGCGAGTGGCGACATGACTGCGGCTGCTGATGAATGAAGGGCTATAGCCTCGAGCATTTCCCCATCGTGTACCTGGAATTCTTCGCTCAAGTAGACGGCTGCGGCCGGGCCATGGATGATTTTGTCGGCAAAGCTTTTTTCACCTTCCATCCGCGCAACGAGGGAGGCCATAAAATCGAGAGAAGGAGTGGATAAAGCCCGCCAGGCAAGTGCCCATTGGTCCTTCAGCGGTCTGTCTTTCATCATGTCATGGGCGAGGCCGCAGACCGAACCTTTCCAAGGATCGACGCCGAAACGTCGGCAAAGCCGCACCGACATGCTGGCTACGGAAATGCAATGCTCCACACGCGATGCCTTGCAGCAGGCGCCGAGACGTTCGCGAACAAGGGAATCAAGAATTTCGCAGTCCATACAACCCATGTTCTTCCATGATTTTTCTCGCTGCCTCAGGCACGAGGTAGCGCCAGGCTCCGCCCGAAGCTGCCTTTTCCCTAACAGCACTAGATGAGACAGGGAAGATGGCATTATCGATATAGCGGTGCGGAAAGGGCATCAGGAGACGCGTTTCAAAACGGCGGTGCACAATGAGGATGGAAGTTTCCTGAGCTACTGCTTCGCTTTCTTTCCAGCTGCCGAAGCCTTCGACAAGATCGTCGCCTATGACGAGGAAGGGTTTGGGTTCGACAAAGCCTCCGCCGACAAGATGGCGAATCGTGTCGATGGTGTACGAAACGCCTGATCGTCGGATTTCACAATCGCTCGCGCGGAAGTGGGTGTTGCCGGCAATGCTTGCTTCAAGCATTGCAAGGCGAAGCGAGGGCCCAGGATCATGGAAGTCCTTGTGAGGCGGGTCATACGCGGGTATGAAGAGAATGGTATCACAGCCTGTCTGGACAAGAATTTCTTCGGCGATGACGAGATGGCCGACATGAACTGGATTGAAAGATCCGCCGAAGATGGCCGTTCTCAATCGAAGCCTTCCATGTCGAAGAAGCCCTCCACTCCCTCGCCTGATTCTTTTTTTGCTCCTGCCTTTTCGAAATCCACCACCTGCGCGAATATCGCTTCTTTTAAATCCTCGAGTCCTTCGGTGCTGAATACGGAGATTCCAAACACCTTTTCATCGGGGAAAAGCGCCTTGAAATCCTGGAACCGTTCCTGAGCCTCGGGCAGGTCAAGCTTGGTAGCGACGATAATGCGAGATTTTGCGGCAAGGAGCGGCGAGAAAGATTCGAGTTCGCTTTTCAGAATCGTAAAGGCAGCGCTCCAGTTTTCATCCGACAGGTCGATGAGAAAAGCCAGGCAAGCGGTGCGCGCAATATGCTTGAGGAATCGTATCCCCAAACCTGCACCGTCATGGGCTCCTTCTATAATGCCAGGTATGTCGGCGAGAATTATGTCTCTGTCATGGTGTGTGAGGACGCCCAGGTTGGGAATCTTCGTCGTAAAGGGATAGGGAGCTATCTTGGGCCGGGCGTTGGTGAAGGCATCGAGGAGGCTGGATTTTCCCGCGTTTGGAAAGCCAACGAGACCTATGTCTGCGATCAGGCTGAGCTCGATCTTGAGTTTTCGTTCCTGCCCCGGCTGGCCTGGCATGGCCGTTTTCGGCGCCTGGTTGACGGAATTCTTAAAGTGGGTGTTGCCCCAGCCGCCCTTTCCTCCCTTGAGGAAGGTCCATCGCTCGCCTTCCAGCGCACCGTGGCCGCCGATGTCGGAGCTGAAATCCTTTATGATTTCGTCGGTATCGGCATCCTTGACGATGGTGCCTGGCGGGACGGGGATGATGACATCCTCCCCGTCCTTGCCGTGCATGTTTCTGCCCATGCCGGGGATGCCGTTCTGGGCCTTGAATGTCTGCCTGAAACGAAGAAAGGAAAGCGTCCGGACATTGCTCTTGACGAGGAATATCACGTTTCCGCCCTTGCCTCCATCGCCTCCAGCCGGACCGCCCA
>PGXP01000152.1 GCA_002839205.1 Spirochaetae bacterium HGW-Spirochaetae-9 | reverse complement strand
AATCCGCGGCGGCCACGCGCCGGCGCGCCGGCGCGTGGCCGCCGCTTGCGTCCGCAGCCTGGAAGCCGTACAGTGGGCGCAGGGAGAACTGAATATGTGCGATACCTTCTATTGCGCAGCCGCGGGTTCGTTTTTCGGCAAAAATTCGGATAGGCAGCCCGACGAGCCTCAGTCTGTCTGCATCGTTCCGCGCCGAACGCCTTCCGACACTGCCACGATTGGCGGCAGGAGCTATCCTGCACGCGACGCGGGTTTTCCCTTCGTTCTGTCGAAGCCCTCGTGGATGGCGGGCGGCGAGATGGGCGTGAACGAAAAGGGCGTCGCCATCGGCAACGAGGCGGTATTCTCGCGTTTCAAGCCGGCCAGGGACGGCGTCCTTGGCATGGACATCCTGCGCGCAGCCCTGGGCGCCTCGGAGAGCGCCAAGGCCGCCGTCGACTTTATCTGCGCCTTCGTGGAAAAACACGATCAGGGCGGGAATGGTTCCCTGCGCGGTTCCCTTTACTACGACAACAGCTTTATCATTTCAGATTCCCAGGGAGCCTTTATCCTCGAGACGGCGGGCCGGCGCTGGGCCTGGCGCGCCATCGAGGGGCGCGACGCCATTTCCAATGCCTACTGCATCGAGGATGACTACAAGCGCCTCGATACACAGACGCGCAAGGAAATTGCGCCTGTCAACGAGCGCGCCGCCTGCTCCGACGAGGCCGATCCGGGCCGCAAGGGCGAAAAGGAATCCTTCAAGGCCAGCATGGAGAACAGGTTCTATCTCAGGTTCACGAAGGGCGATGATCGCAGGGCTTTATCCCTTTCCCTCCTCGATGGGTTCATGGCAGGCGCGGCTGATTCCTCCGCTGTCCTGAAGTTTTTCGATATACTGCGCTCGCACGGCCCTTATGAGCCGCGCAACCCCTGGAAAAACCATATGAAAAGCCTCTGCGTTCACGCAGGGGGAATCCCCGCCTCGGCGACGACCGCTTCCTTCGTGGTGGACTATCGAGGGGCCGACTCGGCCATCCTGTGGTTTACGGGCACGTCCTATCCCTGTGTGTCGCTCTACAAGCCCATGCTCCTCGTCAAGGGCGAGTTCATACCGCTCTGGGCGGACTATGATTATGCCGAAGGGTCGGTCAAATCCGAAGATTACTGGCGGCGCTGGAAGAAATGGCTGACAGCCTCGCGGGCATTCTTGCGTGCCGAAGACGCTACCTTTCTGGCGGGGCGCGGGCAGGCCCAGGAATCCCTCGCCATGATTGCGAACAAGGCGCTTTCCGATATCGCCGCGTTGGGCGATCTCTCCTCCCTGCCCGTGCTGAGGCAGGAGGCCGGCGCCGTGATCGCCGGCTGGGAGAAAGACGTAGGATTCTGAGCCTCAAGGGGGCATATCGATGCGTCGGCGAAGGGCGACGGTCGCTCTTGTTGTTATCGCGGCGATAATATTTTTCGCGCTTTCCTTTGCTGTGTGGAAATTCGCCTACGACGCGAGGCCGACCGTCACTGAACGTTGGGCGCTTTATGTCGAAAATCTTCAGCCCGAGAGAAAAATATTCGTGCTTTCGTCTTCGCAGCGTTATGTGGCATCAAAGGAATTCGCGGCGAAACTGCTGGCCATCGTAAAGGTAAAGGCCTCGATAGAACTGTCGGCGTGGGCCGATGTTTTCTATTATATCGACGCAGGCGATCCTTCGAGGTGGTCGGTTTCGTGGGACAGAAAATCGCGCCTGCTCTCCCTCGGCGCCCCCGAGCCCGATTGCCTTCCGCCGGCCGTGCGCACCGACACCATCGAAATAAGCGTTAAGGGTTCCAATCTCGTCACGAAAACAATCTTCAGGCTGAAGGAAGAAGCCGCCAGGATGGAGGATGAGCTTTCGGCCGATCTTCTCGTCCGCGCCCGGGCTTCCTTGTCGGACAAAGTGGTGCGCGCGGGCGTCAGGGAAGGTATCGCCGGCATTGGGCGATCCTTCTGCGAGGCTATCCTCGGGATTGCACCGAACGAGGTACTGGTCAGGCTGGCGGGGGATCCTTGAGTATTTTCGCTCAGCGGCGGATCAGGCCAGCCACAGCATCGAAATGAATGTCACGCGATACAAGGATAGATCCTGTTTCCAGGGTAGAAGCCGCGATCCAGAGGTCATTCGTGGGAATCGGTTTCCCTTGCGTCCGGAGCGTTAAAAATATCTCGGAATAGAATAGTGCGGTTTCTTCACCGATAGCCGCGACAGAAACACGCGGTGAGCTGATGAATTCCTCGAGTTCCAGGATGTTGGCGTTTTCGCGGTTTCCTCCCCTGAACCCGGCTCTCAACTCACCGAGGACAATTGGGGTGATGAGAACTTCATCGGCGTGAGCGATCATATCGATGATTTCTCTGTCGCCGCGCTTGAATCCGGAATAGGCGTTCGTATCCAACATTATGCGCATAACGATTCCCTGCCTTATCGGGAAGCCGGCTTCGCAGCCACCCATAGCGCTTCATCAATTTCTTCAAATTCTGCAGTTCTGCGCTCGAAAGAGGCCGCTTCTTCTTCGGACCAGGTGCCGGCGAGGTGATCCATGTCGTCGTGGCGACGGCGCGCCCTGCCGGTGTCGAGAAGTTTTTCGCGCAGTGTTTCGAGAATAAGCCGATTGATGCTCACTCCGCGCTGTTTGCTGGTTTTCTTCAAGGCAAGGGCGAGGTCATCTTCGCAACCACGGAGGGTCAAGTTTTTCATGAATACCTCCATTAAAAAATGATATCATACCGTAGCACGGAATGATATCATTTTCAAGAAGGCAATAGCACATTGGATGAAAAGTCCGAAAAGCAGGGCTACTGCACTATCGGCTTCAGCGCCTCGTCGATTTTTGCGAGGATGGCGGGCGTGAGCTTGGGCAGGACTTCGAGGGCGCCCAGGTTTTCGACGAGCTGCTCGCGTTTCGATGCGCCAGTGATCACGGTGGAGACGTTGGGATTGCGGGCGACCCAAGCGATGCCCATCTGGCTCATGGTGCAGCCGAGCTCGGCTGCTATGGGTTCGAGCTTGGCGACGGCGGCGATGAATGTGTCATTCATATAGCGGTTGGAGAGCCAGTCGTAGCCGGGGAGGGCGAAGCGCGATCCTTCGGGGATGCCGTTCTTGTACTTGCCGGTGAGGAAGCCGTCGGCGAGGGGGCTGAAGGTGGTGAGGCCGAGGCCGATGCCCTCGTAGAGGCGGGCGAATTCTTTTTCCACCTTGGTGCGGGTGAGCATGTTGTAGCTGGGCTGCTCCATCTGGGGCCTGTGGAGGTTGCGCCTGTCGGCGATCTGCCAGGCTTCGCGGATCTGTTCGGCCGACCATTCGCTCGTGCCCCAGTAGAATGCCTTGCCCGCCGAAACGATGTCGCTCATCGCGCGGACGGTTTCCTCCATGGGGGTTTCGGAGTCGGGGCGGTGGCAGAAAACGAGGTCGACATGGTTCATGCCGAGGCGTTCGAGCGAGCCGTCCATCGCTTCGAGCAGGTATTTGCGGTTGAGTGTGTTCTTTTCGTTCGGGCCATTGTGGAGGCCCCAGTAGAGCTTGGTGGAGACGAGGTAGGAACCGCGGCGCAGTCCGAGCTTGCGGAAGGCGGCGCCCATGATAGTCTCCGATTTACCGGCGGCGTAGACTTCTGCGTTGTCGAAGAAGTTGATGCCGGCGTCGTATGCCAGTTTGAGCATGTCGGCCGCGGCGTCGACGTCCACCTGGTTGCCGTAGGTTATCCATGAGCCGAGCGAAAGCAGTGATACCTTTATGCCGGCCGAGCCAAGTCGTCTATAGAACATCATCAACCTCCTGGAGTTGTTTTTAAGCGATTATATCTTGAATATACTATACAGGAAGGGCAGGCGCAAAGCTAAGGGCATAAAGTATATGTTGACCATGTTGTACAACAATAGTATGATATGATCATGAAAACCTTACCTGTCGCGGAAATACGGAAGAATTTCTCATCCTTGCTCAAAGAAGTTGAAGCCGGGAAAGAAATCGGCATAAGCTTTGGAAAGAAAAGACACACCATTGCCGTAATTGTGGCAATCGATGAATACAGGAAAATAAAAAGCAGAAAGCTTGGTACTTTGGAAGGAAAAGCCAAGGTTTCCTTCAGCGAAGACTGGGAAATCACCGATGAAGCGTTGATCTATTCATGAATATTCTTCTGGATACTCATTATCTATTGTGGTCTTTCATAGACACGGCAAAAATAGAAAAAAGAATTCTTGATGTACTCATGTCCGAAGAGAACGAAGTCTTTTACAGTCAGGCTAGCTTATGGGAAATATCGATAAAATTCGCTCTGGGAAAGCTTTCCCTTGAGGGTATAACGCAGGAAGAGTTCTACCTTGAGTTAAGGAAAAGTCACCTGAAATGTCGCAGGTTCTTGAATGAGGAGCTTATAGGTTTCCATCGCTTGCCAATAGAGCACAGAGATCCCTTTGATCGAATTATGATATGGCAGGCGATAAAATCGGATTTCTATTTATTGACAAAAGATGGAGAAGCGGAAAAGTACAGGATTCATGGCCTGAAAATTTTATTGTGATATCTGCATAAACCTCATACTTGACCACCGGGGCTTCAGGGCCTCATTCTGGCAACATGCGCCTTTTCCACATCGCCGATCTTCATCTCGGAAAAACTCTCCACGGCTGGGATCTTCTCGAGGACCAGGCGTTTATCCTCGACAGCCTCGTCGCGAAGATCGGGGAGATGAAGCCTGAGGTTCTGCTCGTCGCGGGTGATGTCTATGACAGGGCGATTCCACCTGTAGAGGCGATACGGCTTTTCGACCATTTCCTCGGCGCGGCCAGGCGGG
>PGXP01000151.1 GCA_002839205.1 Spirochaetae bacterium HGW-Spirochaetae-9 | reverse complement strand
GACTTCATGCGGAAATCCTCTTCGCCCAGGGAGATGAGCCCCCCGCCCCCGCCGCAGCACCAGTTGTCCTCGCGGGTGGGGGTGAGTTCGACAAAGTCTGCGCCGAGAGCGCGAATTATGCGCCGGGGCTCCTCGATGACGCCGCCATTGCGTGCGAGCTGGCAGGGGTCGTGGTAGGTGAGCCTGCCAGGGATTGTTCCCGGTCGCAGAGCGATGCGTCCTTCGGCGAGGTAGCGGTCGATGAGCTCGACGATGGAGAGTACCTTGAAGGAATGCCTGCCCGACTGGAACTTGAGAACGCGTGTGGCCGTGCCGCACTCGACGACGACGACTTCCTTCACGCCAAGGCGCTCGGCTTCTTCGACAATTCGAGCCGATATAACCGCCTGCTTTTTGGAATCGCCCAGCCAGGCCGCGAAGTTGACGGCCTCGAAATACGAAAGACACCAGTTTTCGCTGGCTGCGTTCATGATCGCGGCGGCGGACACGATGGAATGGGCGCCCGAAAGGCCCACGTAGAGGATATCGGCGCTGGGAACGGAGACGGGGATAGTCTTTTTGCCCTCGGGCGTTGGGGCGAGCTTTTCCACCTCGGGTTCGAGGTTCTTCAGCGCCTCGAGGTAGTTGTCGCGCGATTCGATATAGGTTTCGCCCTTGGCTATTGACATGTCGGAGAGCATGGCGAGGATCTGAGGTTGCTTTTCCACGCCGATGAGGAGGATCTTCGCTATGCCCATGATCTGCTGGGTGTCGATGCCGAAGGGGCAGAAGCCCACGCAACGACGGCAGCCGGTACAGGAGAAGGCGGCTTCATAAGCCTTGTCCATGCCGATATCGTCGAAGGGGATGGTCTCGCCCAGCCAGGGAGCAAATTTCCCCTGGAGCCTGAAGTATCGCTTGAAGAGCTTGCGGATCACCTCGGCCCTGCCCACGGGCGTGTACTTCGTCTCGGGCATCGAGGCGTAGACGTGACAGGCGTCGACGCAGAGTCCGCAGCGGGCGCAGGTGTCCAGGTAGAGCCTCATGGCCCTGGTGAGCTTCGTCTCGAAGAGGTTTTTAAGGTGCAGCGCCGTCGGTTCATCCAACATCACTTCCTCCTCAGTATGTTCAAGGGGAGGCTGAAGAAGCTATGCACGATCTTGCTGAAGGGCAGGATCACCATGAAGATTTCGGCGAGGAGGACATGGAGGACAATGAAGTGGTAGTGGGATCCATGGAGGACGGTGCGTGGATCGGCAAAGGAAAAGCTCGACAGGATGCCGAAATAGCTGGCGAAATCCGCCTTTGTCATGACGAAGCCATTGGTCGTCCAGGAGTTGCCCCAGGATATTAGGTCACCCAGGAGGAAGGTGAAAAGGAGGAGTAGAAGGAGAAGGTAGTCGGCGGGCACGGATATCTGCCTGTCCTGGCCCCTGAAGCGCCTGAAAAGGAAGTAGAAGGCCGGCAGGGTCACCGAGATGCCGACAAAGCCTGCTCCCACCATATGGCGCGACTCGGGCGGCATGATGTTGATGGCAGGGAAGAGATCGAAATGGCCCAGGATGAGGAAGAGTATGCCGACATGGAACCACATCAGAAAGAACCAGAAAAGGGGCTTGTGTTTCCTCACCTGGGGCATGGCGAAGGTGTCGCCGAGAGCCGCCAGGGTTGGGTGCTTTCGCACAGGGTAGGTTTTGAGGCTGAAGGACGGCGCGGGCGCGGAGAGAATCGAGGCTATCTTCACGGCTATGCCGGCGAACATCGCGAAGAGGGCGATATAGAGAAAGGGCACCATGATGAAGTAGTAGATGCTGTCCAGAAGGTGGGCTATACCGGCGAAAGAGCCTGACGTCAAGCTACCGATATCGGAGGTATCCACGTAGAACGTAGAACCGCTCACCGCTGCTATAGTGGTCGACGTTATCGATTGGGGGTCCATGGCGGGGCTTACTTCTGGCGCTTGACGAAAAAGTGGATGAGGCCGGGTTCCTGTTTCGTCTCGAGGACGGCGTTGCCGGTCGACTTGGCCCAGGAGGGCACGTCGGCGAGGGAGCCTGGATCGGTGGTGAGCATTTCGACAACTTCGCCTACCTTCATCTTGGCGACTTCCATGCTCAGGCGAACGATGGGCATCGGGCAGGCGAGCCCTTTGCAGTCGAGGGTTTTCGATACGGTGTAATCGGACATATTTTACTCCTTTCGGAAAATGTTGCGCTTCAGATAAAGAGCTGGACGGCCGATTCCTTGGCGTCGGCGAGGAAGGAAGCCACGCCGCATACCTTGAGGTTGGGATAGTCGATCATCTCTTCCTTCTTCATGCCCATAAGATCCATCGACATCTCGCAGATGTTGATTTCGATGCCGAGCATGGCGGCCACTTCGAAGAGCTGGTCGAGGCTGGCGACGTTCTTTTTCTTCATGAGGTATTTGATCATCGCCGTGCCGGCTCCGGCCATGTGCATCTGCGAGAGGGTGAGCTTGTTGCGCCCTTTCGGAAGCATGAAACCGAACATTTTCCCCAGGAAATTCTTGCCTCCGGTTTTCTTGGAGGGGTCGCGCAGGGCCGCCGTTCCCCAGAAGGTGTAGAAAAGCACGACCTTCATGCCCATGGCCGCCGCGCCCGTGGCGATGATCATCGACGCGATGTGCTTGTCCAGGTCGCCCGAGAAGACCACCATGGAGAGCTTGTTCTCGGCGCCGGGCATGGCGTCGACCTTGGCTTTGAGTTCGGAGAGTTCTTTTTCGATATCCATACTCTGTCCTTTGAAGAAGTGTCAGTAGCCGTCGAAGCGGGAGCGTCCGAGACTATCCAGTAGGTCGATGAGGTGGGTGGCATGCGAGAGGGCCTTGAAAATAGTGGCGATCTCGGCCGCGCGGTCTGAATCGTGCTTCAGGTCGGCCATGGATCAAAAACTCCCGAGGGTAGTGCGATATGACAAAATCAATATATGGATTTATCACAATATCCGGCAGGGACTATAGACCTCGACCGAGATGCTGTCAATGGGATACTAGCGAAGGGTAATCGGCATATAGAAGGCGCAGGTTCCGGTCACTCACACCGGCTTGTGAAACAGGTACACTTTCAATGGATTCCATGACACAATCAGCTTCGTCGATCATACAATTTCTGAGGTATCATTATGCTCGTACCATTCATCAACAGGCTTCTCCACTGGTTTGTGACCGGCGTCAGCACGACCGTCCTGTCCCTCATGATGCTGTCGAAAGGATGCACGATCGATACCTTGGGCTTGGTGATGGCAATCGCCTCACTCTTCATCGTGGTGTTCGAGTTTCCCAGCGGGATCCTCTCGGACGTGGTCGGACAGAAGAAAATTTACCTCTTCTCCTTAGCTGTTTCCATCGCCGGCTATACCGTGATTCTAATGACGAACAGCGTTTTTGGGCTCATAGTAGGATTTTCCTTGTACGGTATAGCCCGGGCTTTTTCATCCGGTTCAGTGGAAGCCTTATTCATCAATAATTATATTCGGGTTGAAGGCAAAGAAAATCTGCACAAGCTCATCAGCTGGATGAACAGCGGCGAAATAATCGGCCTGGCGACCGGCGCCCTTCTTGGAGGCTTTTTGCCGACTATCTGGGCTGGAATCTTTCCCACAAAAAACAAGTACGACGGCAACCTGCTCATGCAAATATTCATCTTGGCTGTTCTCCTGATTTTTACGCTGTTCAGCGTGAAGGAATTGAAAAACGGAGAAAAAGAAAAAGAGACGTTAGGCGATCACGTTCGAAATTCGGTAAATATTATTTTTAACAACAGAAGCATTCTTCTTCTGATAATCGGAACGATGGTCTGGGGTTTTTGCTTCACTGCGATAGAAGTTTTCTGGCAACCGAATGTAAAGAGAATTTTAGGATCCGATTCCCAGACCTGGATTTTCGGCCTCATAAACAGCGGATACTTCCTCGCTTCCTTGGCGGGTTTGGGGATAATCAATCTTTTGCTGCGCCTGCGCAGTGTACCTCAAAACCTTATCCTTGCCATATCCAGAATGATCATGGGAATTTTGATCTTTGTGCTGGCACTCTCAAAAAGCATCCTGTCCTTCACGGGCATCTATCTCTTTTTATTCATGATCAATGGGATGGTGAGTATTCCAGAGGGCACAATGATCAATACCCTCCTGCCTGACGACAAGAGATCATCGCTTCTGTCGTTTTCATCGCTCATGCTGCAGCTGGGCGGCATCATCGGATCTGTCTTCTTCAGCAGGCTGGTTACAACGCTTCATATATCCGGAGTCTGGATGATAGCGGGCATCGTCTTCGGAATATCGGGCCTATTGTATGTTTCTATCGGAAAACCCGCTCAGTAAAGCATTGAGAATATACGAGCGCTCGTGGTTCCAGGACTATTCGCCCATCGGCAAATTCCTTGATCCTATAATAGTCATGCCTGTTCCGCTTTTTTGATCGATTCAATGGTCAGGCTCAGTGCGCCCCGGTTGCTTTCGACGAGGCCAGTGATCCACAGCGGGGCTTCTTCGAAGAGGAGATGGCGATATTTCCTGTAGGCGTCGGGAAAAAGGACAGCCTCGATGATGGCCGTCTCGTCCTCGAAGGAGACGAACTCCATGGGTTCTTCGCTGGAGGTGAGAACAGGCTTGGCGGTGATGGGCCAGGCGAGAAGGCGGATCCTGCGACCCACATGGAGGTCCAGGTCCTTGGCGCGAAGTCGGGGCTGGGAAAAGAGCCGGGGCCAGAGTTCCAGGGGGTGGCAATCCAATGTGGTGCCCAGGTACTTGAACTCGGCCTGGCGGCGTTTGCGGGGTGAAAGTGAGGCTTGGCTTGGCTTGTTTGAGGGGCTTGGCAAAGGGGCGGTCCTTTGGTGTTCGGCAGCCC
>PGXP01000150.1 GCA_002839205.1 Spirochaetae bacterium HGW-Spirochaetae-9 | reverse complement strand
CCTCAAGGCGGGGAAGGGGAATCAGGGCATCTGCGTGGGCGCCGCCCTCGAACTCCCCGATGGTTCCATCGTTACCGGAAAGAACTCTCCCTTCCTCCATGCATCGAGCGCTGTCGTCCTCAACGCGGCCAAGCAGCTCGCGGGGATTCCCAAGAGGATACACCTCCTTCCGCCCGTCGTTACGGCGAGCATCGCCTGCCTGAAAAGGGATGTGCTCGGCCGGAAATCGGTATCCTTGAGCCTGGACGAAGCGATGATAGCCCTCTCAGTGAGCGCGGCCATGAATCCGTCGGCCCAGGTGGCAATGGAAGCTCTCAAGGCCCTTGCCGGCTGTGAACTTCACCTCACCCATATCCCCGCCACTGGCGACGAGGTGGGGCTGCGGCACCTGGGGCTGAACGCCACGAGCGATCCTTTTTTCGCCGGCAACAATCTCTTTCATTCCTGAAGCCACAATTAAGCATCTGTAGTTCTGATTGAGGCGGTTTTACCGCCTCCTCAGCCTTGACCTCCTTGCTTGTTGCGCGGCATAGTAACGCCACCACGCCCCTGAAGCGCGGCAAGGAGCTTCCATGAGCGATGAAAACAAGAACGGCGAAGGCTATGGCGATTTTATCCACGAGGCTGTCGCCAAGGATATTGCCGATGGGAAAACCAGGGAAGTCAGAACCCGTTTCCCCCCCGAACCCAACGGCTGGCTCCACATAGGCCACGCGAAGGCCATCTATGTGGACTTCGGCACTGCCGAGAGTTTTGGCGGAAAATGCAATCTGCGCTTCGACGACACGAATCCCGAAAAAGAAGACCTCTCCTACGTTGAAGCCATCCAGCGCGACCTGCGATGGCTCGGCTATGATTGGGAAGACAGGCTATTCTTTGCCTCAGATTACTATGAAAAGCTCTACGACCTGGCCTGCATGCTCATACGCAAGTCGCTCGCCTACGTTGACGACCTCGATGAGGAAGAGATAAAGGAATACAGGGGGACGAACGTTCCCGACAAGAACAACATCACCTATACGCCGCCGGGAAGGAACAGCCCCTTCAGGGACAGATCCGTCGAGGAAAACCTCGACCTCTTCGCGCGGATGAGGGCGGGGGAATTCGCCGACGGCTCCAAGACCCTCAGGGCCAAGATCGACATGGCCCATCCCAACCTCCTCATGCGCGACCCCGTCATGTACAGGATTCGGCGCGAACCGCATTACAGAACCGGAACAGCCTGGTGCATCTATCCAATGTATGACTTTCAGCACCCCCTCTCCGACGCCATCGAGGGCGTCACCCATTCCCTCTGCTCTCTGGAATACGAGATACACAGGCCACTTTACGACTGGTTCATCTCCAACTGCGAAGTATTTGCCTCGCGCCAGATCGAGTTCGCACGCCTCAATCTCACCCATACGGTGCTATCCAAGCGCCTTCTCATCCAGCTTGTCCGAGAGAAGAAGGTTTCAGGCTGGGACGATCCGCGCATGCCGACCATAGCAGGCTTGCGACGACGCGGTTACACGCCCGAAGCGATCCGCGATTTCCTCGGCCGCATCGGCATCGCCAAGACCGATTCCATGGTAGACATCCAGCTCCTCGAGCACTGCGTGCGCGAGGACCTCAACAGGAAGGCGCCCCGCTACATGGCAGTCCTGAGGCCTCTGGAGCTGGTGATCGACAACTGGCCCGAGGGCAAAGTTGACATGCTCGAAGCGGTGAACAACCCCGAGAACCCCGATGCGGGCAAGCGATCGATACCTTTCTCGGGGAGGCTCTACATAGAGCAGGACGATTTCAGGGAACTGCCCCCACCCAAGTACTTCAGGCTCTTTCCCGGCAACCAGGTCCGCCTAAGATACGGCTACATCGTCACCTGTACGGGGTTTGACAAGGACCCTGTCTCCGGCGAGATCCTCCGCGTGCACTGCGCCTACGATCCGGCGACGAGGGGAGGGGATGCTCCCGACAATCGCAAGGTCAAGGGGACCATTCACTGGGTTTCGGTCGAAACTGCGCTTCCCATCCAGGCGAGGCTCTACGACTACCTGTTCGCCTCCGAAAGGCCGATGGATGTAGCGCCTGGCGTTTCCTTTCTGGACAATCTGTCGGACAGCTCGCTTGAAACCCTCAGAGGAGCCTTTGGCGAACCCAGTCTGGCTGAAATTCAGCCGGGACAGACCATCCAGTTTGAAAGGCTGGGCTATTTCTGCGCCGATACAGAATCGAAGGCCGAAACGCCGATTTTCAACAGAACCGTCACGCTAAGGGATACCTGGGCAAAGATAGAGAAAAAGGGCGTCTGATCGGAAAACAAGACATCGGACACAAACATCCGCGAAAAATCCTTCGCTTATGCGAGAGGAAATAATAAGCACATCTCAGGAGTAGGTATGGCAAGGTTTTACACAAAGATGAGGACGATCGCGATATCTGCGCTCGTCGTTCTGGCATTCGTCTCGTGCGGCGGAAAATCGGCCGAAATCAAGATCGGTTCCGTAAATCCACTGTCCGGAGAGGCCGCCACCTACGGTACATCGACAAAGAACAGCGTGGAACTGGCCACCGCCGAGTGGAACGCCGCAGGCGGCATCAATGGCAAGCAGATCAAGCTCATCGTCGAAGACGACAAGGCCGATCCTGCCGAAGGCGCCACCGTATTCCGCAAGCTGATCGAGCAGGACAAAGTCGCAGCCATAATCGGAGGAATCACCTCCCGCGTCGCCCTCGCCGCGGCTCCGGTTGCCAACGATGCGAAAATCCCCCTCATCTCCCCAACGGCCACCAATGAAAAGGTGACCCAGATCGGCGAGTATATCTTCCGCTCCTGCTTCATCGATCCCTTTCAGGGCAAGGTCATGGCGAAGTATGTCGCCGAAGACATGGGACTCAAGAATGCAGCCGTCATCTTCGATGTTGGCAACGACTACTCCAAGGGTCTTATGGAGACTTTTAAATCCGCCTTTGAAGCCGCGGGCGGCACTGTCGTCGAACCCGAGGGTTATCCTTCGGGCACGACGGATTTCAAGGCCCAGCTGACCAAAATCGTCCAAGCCAAACCCGAGGTTCTCTATATCCCCGCCTACTACTCCGATGTCGGACTCATCACCAAGCAGGCCAGAGAGCTCGGCTTTGCGGGCACCTTCGTGGGTGTCGATGGCTGGGATTCCTCCGATCTCGTCAAGATCGGTGGCGATTCGGTGGAAGGCGGCATCTTCACCAACCACTACTCCAAGGACGACAGTTCGGAAATCGTGCAGAACTTCGTGAAGAAGTACACCGAGAAGTACGGCGCCGCGCCCGACGCCCTCGCTGCCCTTGCCTATGATGGTGCCAACATCCTGTATGATGCCATCAAGCGCGCCGGCAGCACCAAGCCGGAGGCTATCCGCGACGCTCTCAAGGCTACCGACCTCGCCTGCGTGGGCGGACAGATCAAGTTCGACGAGTTCCGCAACCCGGTAAAATCGGCCGTCATCATCGAGATGAAGGGCGGTGAACAGGTTTACCGAGCTACTGCCAACCCCTGATCTGCAAATTTTAATGATTTACGAAAGCGCCTCCTCAGGGGGCGCTTTTTTTATGGAGGTACCCCTCGCCGCGGTTGATCCAGGCAGGCTATAATCCTTGCCATCGCCGGGCGGAAAACCACATTCCGGTGGCCCATCCGACCGGTATTTTGAGCGTCCATAGGAGCATCCAGATGGCAGCACAGACCCCTGAGAACCAAAACAGCATCAGCATGGAGAAGATCGTTTCGCTTGCCAAGCGACGCGGCTTCGTCTTCCAGTCATCCGAAATCTACGGCGGCCAATCAGGCGCTTGGGATTACGGCCCCAACGGGGTAGAACTGAAGAATCGCATCGCGCGGTTCTGGTGGAAGGAGATGACTCAGCTCCACGACGACATCGTTGGCCTCGACGCCGCCATTCTCATGCATCCCCGCGTGTGGGAAGCCTCCGGCCACGTCGAGAACTTCACCGATCCCCTCGTGGACTGCAAAAAGTGCAAGCAGCGTTTCAGGGCCGACCAGATAGACGCCGATAAGCTGGCGAAAAAGGAATGCCCCGAGTGCGGCGGCGAACTCACCGACACACGCAAGTTCAATCTCATGTTCAAGACGAATATCGGCCCCGTGGACGACGGCTCCGGCCTCATATACTTGCGCCCCGAGACTGCCCAGGGCATCTACGTCAACTACAAGAACATCGTCCAGTCCAATCGCATGAAGATACCCTTCGGCATCGCCCAGATCGGCAAGGCCTTCCGCAACGAAATCGTCACCAAGAACTTCATCTTCCGCACCTGCGAGTTCGAACAGATGGAAATGCAGTATTTCGTGAAACCGGGCGAGGACGAGAAGTTCTTTGACTACTGGCGCGAGCAGCGCTGGGCTTACTACGCCAAGCTCGGTGTGCGCATGGACAAGCTGCGCTGGCACCAGCACGGTGCCGATGAACTCGCCCACTATGCCAAGGACGCCTACGATATCGAATACGAATTCCCCATGGGCTTCAAGGAACTCGAGGGCGTCCACAACAGGACGAACTTCGACCTCAACCGCCACCAGGAATTCTCGGGCAAGGACCTCCAGTACATCGACCAGGATGACGGAAATGCCCGCTACATTCCCTTCATCATCGAGACGAGCGCCGGGCTCACGAGGCAGCTCCTCATGGTTCTGTGCGACGCCTACGAAGAGCAGAAAGTTGCCGATAAAGGCAATGATGACGATTGGCGCACCGTTCTCCACTTCCACCCGAACCTCGCACCCGTCACGGCAGCCGTTCTCCCTCTCATGAAGAAGGATGGGCTTGCCGAGCTTGCGAAGGAAATCCGCGGTGAACTGGCTGAAGAC
>PGXP01000149.1 GCA_002839205.1 Spirochaetae bacterium HGW-Spirochaetae-9 | reverse complement strand
GGAAGGCGGGCCAGTGCTCCTGGAGTCGCGTGTCGGCGTCCTTTTTGGCCAGTATCTTCCTGAGGGCGTCCGCGTCGGCAGAGGAAAAACCGGCCATGGCTATGGCCGCCTTCGATACGTCTTCCTGGTAGCAGAGGATGCCGTAGCTTTCATCGAAGAGGCCTTCGAGGAAGGGGTGAAAGGCCTTCCACGGCTTGCCTTTCAGCCTGTCGACGTATTCGTCGATGTACGTGTTCGCGGCGGGGCGGATGATAGAGGAGTGGATGACAAGGTGCTCGAAATCCCCCTTGCCGGTTTTTATCTGAAGAAGCCGCATGGCGGGGCTCTCGACATAGAAGACGCCCATCGTGTCGCCGCGCGCGAGGAGGGCTACCGTGTCGGGGTCATCGATCGGGTGCCAGTTGTCCGCATCGAAGGGGAGCCCCGATTCAGTTATGGTGGCGAGGGCGTCCCTGACGACGGCGAGGGATCGGTTGCCCAGAAGGTCGATCTTGACGAGGCCTGCGGTTTCGACGCCCTCCTTGTCCCAGGCTGTCACTTTGATGCCGGAGCCCGTCGCCTCAACGGGCACGTGGTCGGCCAGGAGGTCGGGAACGATGATGAGGCCGCCTGAGTGGGTGCCGAGATGGCGGGGAAGACCAACGATAGACGCGGAGAGACGGACGATTTTTTTCCACTCGGAATCGGCAAGGGCAAGGTTTTCGTCCTTGTCGACGCGCAGGGCTTTTTCGAAGGAGGAAATCTCCGCGTCGGGCATGCCGAAGGCCCTGGCCGTCTCCCGCAGGGCGGAGCGGGAGCGAAAGCAGTTGTGGTTGGCCACCCTGGCCGTGTGCTCAGGGCCATAGGCCTCTATCACTTCGGCCAAGAGGGCGTCGCGCTCGTCCCAGGCGAAATCCACGTCGATATCGGGAGGATCCTTCCGGCCGGGATTCAGGAAGCGCTCAAAATAGAGATTGTGCCGGATGGGATCGACATCGGTGATGAAAAGACAGTAGGCGACGATGCTCGCCGCCGCGCTGCCCCGGCCGCAGATGCGCGAAGCCCGCTTTACTATATCCTTCACCACGAGAAAATAATCGCAAAAGCCCTTGGATTCGATGAGTTCGAGCTCGTATTCGATCCGCTTCTTTACCGCGGCGGTGACTGTTCCATAGCGGCGCGCCGCGCCCTCGAGGACAAGGGCACGGAGGAGGGCGGGAGAATCGGGCGCGGCGCGGGGTACGGCAGCGGGGCGTTCCGCCATCCCGTAGCGTGGAAAAATAAAACCGGAAAAGGGCTTGTCCAGAGCCTCGCGGGCGATGAGGGCGTTGGAAGCGAAGGCTTCCTCCATCCAGGCCGTGAGCGGGGGAAGGACCGACCAGGAGGCGGACTCCATGGCGTCGCTCCAGAGGGCCTCGGGCGGGTCGAGGCTGGCTTCCCCGATATCGTGGATGCAACGCTGGCTGTCGACAGCGCAAAGGAGGCGCTGGACTTCACGCTGTTCAGGATCGAGGAAACTGACTTCCGGCGTCGCGACGGGCCTGCGGCCCGTCGCGACCAGGCGCCGCCATGCCGCCCTGTTGCACTGGGTGACGAGGGCGAAAAAAGCCTCTCTGCCGAACTGCCCGCCCAGCAATACCTCGTCGTCGCTGAGGACAAAAAGATCGCCGGGCTCAGCCTCGCCCAGGCTGGAAGCTATCGCCGCCCGGGCGTCAAAGGCGGCAGGATTGGCTGACAGACTGGCTGCCCGGGCTGTCAGAAGCCTCGAAATCGATGAAAAACCAGCCTTTGTCCCCGCGATGAGAAGTGCACGCCCCCCTTCATACCTGAGTTCGGTGCCGATGATCGGCCTCAAGCCTTCCTTTTCGCATGCCTCCACAAAGGTCGGTGTGCCATAGAGACCATTTCTGTCCGTCAGGGCGATTTGGGACAAACCGGCAGCCTTCGCCGCAGCTACCCACTCGCCGGGAGCCACGACGCCCCTCCCCAAGGAATAGAAAGAACGTATGAGGAGAGGGGTGAGCATCGTCAAGTGCCGCCTGCCAGGCATGGAGCAAGGAGCCCGGCAGAAAGAAGGGCGCAGGGCTTCAAGGCGGGAAATCCATACTTCCCGTGAACCCTGTCCAGGGCGGTCTGCAGCCGGACCTCCTTCGCCAGGGCTGGTTCAAAGAGGTCGAGCTCGGGGCCGGCCGCGGCGAAGCCTGAAAGCTCAAGGGCGATATGCCGTACCCGCACGCGGCGTTCCATGGCGCGCTGGGCCGTCACCCAGGCGAGGGCCGCGATGTCCCCGTCGCGGCTGAGGACTTGCGGCGATCGGGACAATGCGGAGGCACAACGTCCATCGCTGTAGTCGATCTTCACGCTGAGAACGCGGGCGCCAAGGCCTTCCCTGCGCGCCGTAAAACCGAGAGTGGCAGCGAGGTAGACGAGCCGGAGCCGGATAGCTTCGGCTTCGGCAGTGTCGGGTTCCAGCACGACGGCGTCGCGCAGGCAACGGCGCTCGGGCGGCTCCGGATTGACGGGCGACGCGTCGATGCACTGTGCCCTGGCGACGAGGTCGGGGCCGCGCGGGCCGATAGCCCTCGCCTCGAAGGCTTCCAGGTCGGCCAGGCCCCCGATGTCGTCGATATCGAGAAGGCTGAGCCTGTCCTTCAGCACAGGTCCAATGCCAGGAAGAAGTTCGACAGGCTGAAGGCGGACAAGGCCCCTCTCCTCGTGGGGAAGAAGGGCAATGAAGCCGCCGGGCCTGAACACGCGTGTGGCAACCTTGGAGACCGTCTTGTTGGACGCGAGGGCGAGGCTGGGATGGATGCCCGTCGCCTCCCTGATCCTCATCCTTATGGCCTGCGTCGCGTCCTGGGGAGGGCCATTGATGCGCGAGGTGCCCGCGAGGTCTATGAAGAGGTGGCCCTGCCCCGCCCTCTCCACAAGGGGCGAAAACGACAGGCCTATGCGCCACATCTCCTCGTCCGCCTTTCGATACAGCTCGGGCCGAGGCTGCCTTACGATGAGGCCGGGCAGACACCGCTGGGCCTGGGAAAGCATCATGCCCCGCCTAAGGCCTTCCCTGTGCGCTTCCGGCGAAAGATCGAGGATGATAGAGCGAAGGGCGCCTTCGCGCGCGACGACGAAGGGCCGTGATCTGAGGCCCCTGTCTTCCGCTTCCTCGATGGCCGCCATGAGGCCGACGGCGTTGATGTGGAGGATAGTGCCGCCCATCAGCCGCCCTCTGCCCTGGCCAGCCAGAGCCGGGCCATCAGGGCCGCCTTTTCCATGGCTGCCTCGACTCCTCTGTCCTCGGAGCACGAAAAAATCACTCTCACCGTTTCGGCCTGGGCGGCCAAAGCCTCAATTCGCGCCAGCCAGGAGGATATGTCCGTTTCTTCACGAAGCTTTACGTAGACGAGGGAAGAAGTGACGACATCGATGGAAGGGGGCGCTCCAGGCTCCCTTGCCATGTCGAGAAGGCAGAGAGCCGCGCCGCGCGCCTTCAGGCCCTCGACGACACGGGCCGAATACCAGCCGGCGCCCTGGAAGGCGACCGCCAGCGGCAGGCCCTCCAGGTCCTTGACCACGCGGTCGAGGTGGCGCCGCGCGGCGGCGCTGTGCGTGACAGCAGATGGAAACTCGAGGAGGAAAGCTGAAGGCATGGGCTTTGGTCCCATCTTCAAAATCTTCATAGCGGCACGGTAAGCCACTTCGGCCCGGGCGTTCTCCTCGCCCAAGGCCGGCGCCACAAAGGCTTCCCCCAGGCGCAGGCAGATATCGCAGGGCTGGGAAGAAGAACCCGCCCATGCCTCAAAGGGCAACTCCACCGTCCCGAGTTCGGGGTAGGACGAAAGGGCCCGGGCCCAATCCACCCATTTATCCTGAACCGCGACGCCGAAGCGGAGGTCGGGCATCCATCCCTTGTCTTCCATGTCTCAAGTATTACTATACATTTGTTTAGTATTCAAGAGCAAAAAGAACCCCCGGAAGAAATCTCCCGGGGGTCGCGCATCGGCCTTCAACAGTGCGCGTCGGCCGAAGCCGCGCACTGCCGCCGTAGCATCACAAAGTTACTCCAGCACGGCGCCCTTCACTCCCGAGGTGACGGCACGCCTGTAGCGGGCGAGGAAGGGGCTGTCGGTGGGCTGAACATAGGGCTTCCACTCGGCTTTGCGGCGCGCCAGTTCGGCTTCATCCACGAGGAGATCGAGCCTCTTGGCGGGTATGTCGATGCTGATCATGTCGCCTTCGCGCACGAGGGCTATGGGGCCGCAGCCCGCCGCTTCGGGCGAAACATGGCCGATCGAGGCGCCCCGCGAGGCTCCGGAGAACCTTCCGTCGGTGATGAGGGCTACAGTCTTGTCCATGCCCATGCCTGCGAGGGCTGAGGTGGGAGTGAGCATCTCACGCATGCCGGGGCCTCCCTTGGGTCCCTCGTAGCGGATCACGAGCACATCGCCGTCGAGAATTTTTCTGGCCTTGATGGCGGCGAAAGCCGCTTCTTCGCTTTCGAATACCCTCGCCGGTCCCTTGTGCACGAGCATTTCGGGCGCCACGGCCGACTGCTTCACGACGGAACCGTCGGGAGCAAGGGTGCCGCGGAGAATGGCGAGTCCTCCCGTCGCGTGATACGGCCTGTCCAAAGGACGGATCACTTCGGGGTTCTTCACCCGAGCGCCGGCCAGGTTTTCCTTCACCGTCCTGCCCGTGACCGTTATCAGATCGTCCTTGAGGAGGCCGCCTGCGGCGAGCTGGGCCATCAGTGCCTGGACGCCACCCGCCTGATAGAGATCCTGGATGTGATGGGCGCCGGCGGGCGACATGGAGCAGAGATGGGGCACCTTGCTCCCTATCCTATTGAAGATTTCGATGTCGAAATCCACGCCCGCCGCCCAGGCTATGGCGGGAAGATGGAGGGTAGTGTTCGTGGAACCACCCAAAGCCAGG